>CAYQPP010000095.1:8511-11852 GCA_964419235.1 uncultured Bacteroidales bacterium | reverse complement strand
CAGGTTAGTAGTTCTACTTTCTTTCAGGATATTCAATCCGAGAATGGTAAACATTCAATAATTTCTCCTTAAACAACTCTTTTATCATAAAAATATCCTTAAATGTAATATCGGCTTCTTCAAACTGGTTTTCATCAATTTGCCCGTTTATAATTTTCTCAACCAAAGCATCAATAGTACCCTCATTATACTCTTTTAGTGTACGACTTGCCGCTTCAACGGCATCAGCCATCATTAAAACAGCGGTTTCTTTGGTAAAAGGGGCAGGCCCCGGGTACGAGAATTTAGAAATATCGGTAACAACCCCTTCATTTTCATTAACATATTTAGTATAAAAATATTTTACCAAACCCGTACCGTGGTGCGTATAGATAAAATCGATTATGGGTTTTGGTAGTTTATATTTTTTTGCCAATTCAACGCCATAATGCACATGCTGAATGATAACTTCAGCACTTTTTTCATAAACCAAATTATCGTGCGGATTTTTTGATCCTTGATTTTCAATAAAAAAGCCGGGGGCGCCTGTTTTGCCAATGTCATGATACAGGGCACCCACCCTCATCAATAGGGCATTGCCGCCAATTGTGCGTATTGCCTCTTCGGCAAGGTTTGCAACCTGTATAACGTGATGGAAAGTCCCCGGTGCTTTTTCGGACAGCTTTCGTAAAAGCGGGTGATTGGTATCTGATAGCTCAAGAAGTGTAGCATCAGACAGAAAGCCAAACATTTTTTCAAATAAAAATATTAGCGGATAACATGTTAATAACAACAAACCGTTACCTGCAAACCATAAAAAGAAATAATAATTAATTTTTGAAATATCGCCCTCTTGCATCAAACCTAAGGCCGAGTATGCCAATATGTATGTAAATATAATTAACCCAACAGATACAAAAAGCTGCCCTCGCCTATGCAGTTGAGCCAAGCTAAATATTGCCACGGCACCTGCCACAAACTGAAGGAACAAAAACTCAAAACCGTTTGGTGCCAAAAATGCAACAATAACAATTGTAATTACATGGATATAAAATGCCAGCCGCGAATCAAAAAAGGCAAAAATAATTATTGGCATCGCTACAAAAGGTATCAGGTAAATGCTAACCACATTAAACCTGACTGCAGCACTTGCCGATGCCACCATAATCATTACCATCATTAATATAAAAAGCGATTTTGATAAACTATCCAGTATCTCTTTCCTGAAATTGAGCAAAAACAGGTATAAAATAATAAATAATAAAAACACAATAACCATATGGCCAACAAGCAGCCAGCTTGCCTGAATGCTTGACCCCAACAAATTTTGATACTCTTTACGCAACGACTCAAGCACACGAAAATTCTCATCGCGAATAACATCGCCACGCGAAACAATACGTTGTCCTGCCTGAACCATACCACGTTTTGTAGGAATACTGTTTATTAAATTGTCCTTTTCGCGTTGAGTAGTAATATCATCATATAATAAATTTTGCAATACAAAATCATATATCTTTAAATTCTCGATAAGTGTGATTAACTCAGGATTTTCGGCCAAATCGTTTTTTAACCTTTTTGTAATATAATTATAAGCTATTTTTTGGGTAAATACCTCATCAATATCCCTATATTCGGCAATATTATCTTTTAATATTACAACCGTACTACCCTTTTGGGTGTTTTCCAAAATATCAGCAAAATCGACAACCCCCTTATTATAAATAAATTTTAGAATATCTAACGAAAGCGTTTTGCAAAAACCAAATGCCGTATCAGCAATAACTTGGTTAGGATTAAGTTTTTTGGTTATTTTCAAGGCTTCTTTATACCTATTGGTATATGATTCCGAAAAAAGCTTTATTTGAGCATGTCCAATTTCATTGTTCAGTTTAAAATACGGCTTAACACTACGCAAAACACTGTCGCGCTCAGTTTTTAGCTCTAAATCGGTTTTTTGAATGGCAAAATCAAAAGGTGCAATCAAATTCTCGTGCTGCCATGGAGTACCCTTTTGATACTCGTATTTGAACTTACCATGCTTAGGCATAAGGTATAGTGTAAACAATGCCGATATAACAAACAGAAAAATTATATAAAAACGCTTTAGATTGCCTGTCCAATTACTACTATTTTTGCTCATAACTTAATGTTTTAAACCACTAAATTAATCTGATTAATCCATAAATCAATACTTTGTTTCATTATTTTGGCTTTACTTTATTATCTTTGGATATATTACTTTTTATATGGCTATTCAATATGATTAAATACAGCATTTGTTTACAAACATTGATACCGGTAAGGATAAACCCATCGGAAAGAGCCGAAATGGTTACCCAAGTACTTTTTGGAGAACTATTTACCATTAATGAAATTACCGGCAACTGGGCCAAAATTACAATACTGTTTGACGGTTACAACGGCTGGATAGACAAAAAACTGGTTTTTGAGATTAGCGAAGGCTTTTTTAATAAGCTAAAAAAAAACGAAACCGCAATAAGCCATAAAATTATATCGCCTATAAATAATATTACCCAAAACAAAATTATTCCATTAGTGGCAGGCAGCTTTTTACCGTTTATTAATGAATTGGGCAAATTTAAAATTGAAAACGAAACATACCATTATAAGCACAAAACAAGCACATACCTGCCAACAGGCGAAAATATTGCACGTTTGGCAAAGCAATTTGAGAATGCTCCATATTTGTGGGGTGGACGTACAATATTAGGCATTGACTGTTCGGGGTTTACCCAAATTGTTTATAAAATTGCAGGTATAGCCCTTAACCGCGATGCATCAAAACAGATTGAACAGGGCAAACCGGTAAGTTTTATCGAAGAAACCCACTCCGGTGACTTAGCTTTTTTTGATAATGATGAAGGGCAAATAATACATGTTGGCATAATTTTAAACAAAAACAAAATTATTCATGCATCGGGCTGGGTGCGTATCGACTCTATTGACCATCAAGGCATATTTAATGAGAATTCTAATAAATACTCTCACAAACTGCGTGTTATTAAGCGTATTATTTAATTCTACTTTACACGCTTTTTAGAATAGTGTCAATTCTTATTATTTTTACCCCCTGTACCTCCAAACAAGTTATCGGCATTTTCTCACGCCGCGGCAGAGAAAAATTTTTCAAATAAAGAAAATTATTTTCCTCAATCTTCTTTCAATCTTCTTTCAATCTTCTTTCAATCTCCTTCAATCTTCTTCAATCTCCCTCAATCTCCTTCAATCTCACTCAATCTCCTTCAACCTCCTTCAATCTCCCTCAATCTCCTTCAATCTCACTCAATCTCCTTCAACCTCCCTCAATCTTCTTTCAATCTCACTCAATCTCACTCAAT
>CAYQPP010000095.1:0-8411 GCA_964419235.1 uncultured Bacteroidales bacterium | reverse complement strand
CTTTCAATCTCACTCAATCTCACTCAATACAATCAACACATACTCAGTCATATAGAACATTATTTATTGAAAACTAAAAAAAAATAATTAATCATATTGCATAAAGAAAAAAGAACATTATATTTGCACCACCAATTTTTGAGCGGATGTGTCGTAATTGGTAGCCGAGCTAGACTTAGGATCTAGTGCCGCAAGGCGTGGGGGTTCGAGTCCCTTCATCCGCACCAATACAAGCTCTATTAAACCGCCATTCGGAGATTCTGTTTGGCGGTTTTTTTGAATTATTAATGAATAACCTCGTTGCAAGCATACGAGGCATCAATTTTGTATAAATATTGTATTTCGCAGCAAACTGCGGGGAATAAAACCCACAAGTGTGGGATTAAAATCTGATCAAATGAATATTACAAGAGAGAACATTGACGAGTTGAATGCCATACTTAAGGTAAAAATTGAAAAGAGCGATTATGCCGCCGAGGTAGAAAAAGTATTGAAGGACTACCGCAAAAAGGCCACCGTAAAGGGCTTTCGCCCGGGAATGGTTCCAATGGGGATGATAAAAAAAATGTATGGCAAGGCGGTATTGCTTGACGAGGTTAATAAAATTGTATCGGAAAGCCTTACCAAACATTTGGTAGATGAAAAACTAAAAATACTTGGCGAACCACTTCCGAGCAATAAAACCGGATCAAAAGTTGATTTTGATAAAGATGAAGAATTTGAGTTTGCATTTGATATTGCATTTGCCTCCGATTATGACCTGAAACTGAGCAAGCGCGACAAACTTACCTATTACGAAATAAAAGTTGATGATAAAATGATTCAACAATCTATTGATAGCCATACGGCACGCAACGGCAAAACCGACGAGGCAGATGTTGTTGAGGAGAAAGATTTGGTAAAAGGGAAATTTGAACAGCTTGACAGCGACAACAATGTTTTAGAAGACGGAATTATAACAGAAGATGCTCTTTTTGCAGTTGACAAAATTGTCGAAAAATCAATCCGTGCTTTAGTAATAGGTGCAAAAAAAGACGATATAATTGACTTTGACATTAAAAAGGCTTTTACAAATATGACCGATTTGTCATCGATGCTACAAATAGAGAAAGAGGTTGCCGAGCAATTGACGGGTAATTTCAGGTTTACGGTTCAAAGTATCTCGCGCCATATTCCTGCCAAGGTAAACCAAGACCTTTTTGATGCCGTATATGGCAAAGGAACTGTAAAAAACGAGCAAGAATATAAAGAGAAAATTATTGCTGAAATAAAAGAAAGCTTCGTATCTTCGAGTGATTATAAATTATTGATTGACGCCAAAGAGAAACTGGTTAAAAAAGCTAAAATGAAACTGCCCGATGAATTTTTGAAGCGTTGGTTGGTTGCTGTTAATAAAGAGTTGACGGAAGAAGCTGTTGAAAAAGATTACGAAAGCATGCAAACCGATTTAGCTTGGCAATTGATAAAAAACACTATTATTGATGAGCAAGAGATAAAAGTAGATGAAGCTGAAATACTTGATTTTGCAAAAGAATCGGTATTGATGCAATTCAGACAGTATGGCTTAATGGACATTCCTGATGAACAATTGGAGACATACGCTAAGCAATCTCTTGAAAAAGAAGACGAAAGGAGAAAAATAGTGGATCGCAAATACGAAGATAAAATTTTGAGTTACCTAAAAGAGACAATGAAAATAGAGCCCAAAGAGGTAACATCAGACGAATTCAACGATTTATTTAAAAACTAAAATAGTTAGCTATGTTCCCAAAAGACGAATTTAGAAAGTACGCTACCAAACATGCAGGAATCAGCAGTATGATTTACGATCAATATTCGCGAGTTCAGAGTAGTTATATAACTCCTAATATTATTGAAGAGCGCCAGTTAAATGTTGCATCAATGGATGTGTTTTCGCGCCTTATGATGGATAGGATTATATTTTTGGGGGTGCCTATCGACGACGATGTGGCAAACATTATACAAGCTCAACTGCTATTTTTAGAATCAACCGATCCTGAAAAAGATATATCAATATATTTTAATACCCCGGGGGGCTCTGTTCATGCAGGACTTGGAATTTATGATACCATGCAATATATAGCACCCGAAATTAACACCATTTGCACAGGCATGGCGGCATCAATGGGGGCAATATTGTTAACTGCAGGTTCAAAGGGCAAACGCTCTGCATTGCCACACTCAAGGGTAATGATACACCAACCTATGGGCGGAGCACAAGGGCAAGCATCTGATATTGAAATTACGGCGCGCGAGATAAAAAAACTTAAAAATGAGCTTTATGAAATTATTGCCAAACACTCGGGCAAATCATTCAAGCAAATTGAAAAAGACTCTGACCGCGACCATTGGATGACAGCTATCGAGGCTAAAGAATACGGTATGATTGACGAAATTTTAGAGCGTAAAAAAAGCTGATTTAAACATAATAATTTTTAATACACAAATAGATTCCTGATATTTGCACAGGAATCTATTTTATTTTTATAGAAGCCAACCTTTTTAAATATAATAACATCTGAGGAGTAAATAGTTTTAATATGGATAAATGTTCGTTTTGTGGAAGAGAAAAGAAAGATGTTAACCTGCTAATTGCAGGAATATCGGGGCATATTTGCGATAGCTGTATATCGCAGGCGCATGCAATTGTTGATGAGGAGTTGAAAACATCGAGCGATTTTGATATAAAAAAAGTAAAACTCCTTAAACCAAAAGAGATAAAAGCCTTTTTAGACCAATATGTAATTGGGCAAGATGACGCGAAAAAATACCTGTCGGTTGCAGTATATAACCATTATAAGCGATTGTCGCAAAGCAAAATTGCAAATGACGATGTTGATATCGACAAATCGAATATTGTTTTGGTAGGAGAAACAGGCACAGGAAAAACCTTACTGGCACGTACCATTGCAAAAATGCTTCACATACCTTTTACAATTGTTGATGCAACAGTATTAACCGAGGCTGGTTACGTTGGAGAGGATATTGAGAGCATTTTGACCCGCTTACTACAAGCTGCCAATTACGATGTGAGCGCAGCTGAGCGTGGTATTGTGTTTATTGACGAGATTGATAAAATTGCCCGTAAAGGCGATAACCCGTCAATAACCCGCGATGTGTCGGGCGAAGGAGTGCAGCAAGGCCTTTTAAAACTGTTAGAGGGTGCTGTTATTAATGTTCCACCACAAGGCGGGCGTAAGCACCCCGAGCAAAAAATGATTCCGGTAAATACAAAAAACGTACTGTTTATTTGCGGCGGCGCATTTGATGGTATCGACAAAAAAATATCGCAACGCTTAAATACCCAAGTAGTTGGCTATGGCAGCTCTGATGGCAAAGAAAGGATTGACCGTAAAAACCTGTTGCAATACATTGCCCCTCAAGATTTAAAAAGCTTTGGGCTTATTCCTGAAATAATAGGAAGGCTACCTGTTTTAACATACCTAAACCCATTAGACAGGAAGGTACTTCGTAGTATTTTAACCGAGCCAAAAAATTCCATTATCAAGCAATACAATAAGCTTTTTGAGATAGACGGTATAGCTTTATCGTTTGACGAAGATGCCTTAGAGTACATTGTTGACAAGGCAATGGAGTACAAATTAGGCGCAAGAGGTTTGCGTTCAATTTGCGAGGCTATTATTACCGATGCAATGTTTGAACTACCTTCAAAAAATGTGAAGGAGCTAATTATCAGTTTAGATTATGCCAAAAATAAATTGAATAAGTCGAATATAAAAAGGTTGAAAGTTGCTTAATCACGCTATGCTTTTATAATCTGGCCAGAAGGCATCATGTCGTCAACAGGTGGCACTCCATTTATTTCTCGATACTCTAACCTTTTGCATTCGTTCATTTTGCTGCCTTTGCAATACATGGCAATAAATCCTTTACAAACCATGTCTTTTGTAGATTGATACTTGTTGAAAAATCCACATTTGTTTAATAATTCACATTGGGTTTCCATAATAGTTTGGTTTAATGGTTTATTATTACCAAAGTTAAATAAAAAACTTATACCAACCCAATTTAATTATTGGCTATACCGTTAGCCTTGTTATAATATGTGTTTTTGGCTAAAAAAAAGGAAGGGCTAAAAAACCCTTCCTTAATAATATCAACTTTTTTAATTAGTTTAAAAAAAAGCTTATTAATGCCTATCCCTACGGGTATAGTGCGTATGCAATAATCTATGCGATTTATCGCCCAAAGGTTTGCCCAAATATTCTTTGTAAATTTGAATAATTTCAGGGTTTTCGTGCGATTTGCGTATTGGCATATCGCCATCCTCGGCATAAATTGCCTCCATACGTTTTTTGCGAATTTCAGGACTTGTGGGTATAGGTTGACCACCACCACCAAGGCATCCTCCGGGGCAAGCCATAAATTCCACAAAATGGTATTCCGATTTGCCCGACTCAATATTCTGCAATACCCTATGGGCATTTTTTAAGCCGTTAACAACGGCACATTTTAGTTCAACGCCGTTTAAGAAATCCCAATCGGGCAAGGCATCTTCAATAACTATCGATGCTTCTTTAACGCCATCAAAGCCTCTTAAAGGTTTAATGTCTAAGTTTTTAAACGGAACTTCACGCCCTGTTACCAATTCGTATGCGGTACGCAATGCGGCCTCCATAACTCCACCGGTTGCCCCGAATATTACACCTGCTCCAGTTGATTGTCCCATCAATTTGTCGAATTTCTCTTCATCAAGGTTGCAAAAATCAATTCCCGCCTGTTTTATCATTATTGCCAATTCGCGGGTTGTTAATACATAATCAACATCTTTGTAGCCGCTATCGCGCATTTCAGGACGGTCAGCTTCATATTTTTTAGCTGTACACGGCATTATCGATACCGAAACAATATTTTGTGGGTCGATATCGCGGTTTTGTGCATAATAGGTTTTTGCGAGTGCGCCAAACATCTGCTGTGGCGATTTACATGTTGATAAATTGCTTAGGAAGTTGGTGTGCGTATGTTCTGCAAACTTAATCCAGCCCGGCGAGCATGATGATAGCATTGGCAGTTTAACGTCCTTATCTTTATCGACAAGAGCTTTTTTCAATCGGGTTAGCAGCTCTGTGCCCTCTTCCATAATTGTAAGATCGGCGGTAAAATCTGTATCTAAAACCGAATCGAATCCTAACCTTTTAAGTGCCGATACCATTTTACCGGTTACCCTTCCGTTTGATTCTGTTTCAAACTCTTCGCCTAAGCCTACGCGTACTGCGGGGGCGGTTTGTACAATAACATGCTTGTCAGGGTCGGCCAAGGCATCCCAAACCTGCTCAATGTAGTTTTTCTCGGTTAAAGCACCTGTTGGGCAATGAATTACGCATTGTCCGCAGTTGGCACAAATAACATCGCGCATTGGCTTTTCGCCAAATGTCGATATTTTCATCTCATCGCCTTTATAGGCAACGGCCAATGCTGATAAATGCTGAATATCGGCACAAGTTCTTACACAACGCTGGCAGCGGATGCATTTACTGTCATCTTTAATTATTGATGATGATAAATCATCATATTTATAATTTTTAAAAGGGACTAAATCAATAAACGATGTATTGGTAATTTTATAGTCCGATGATAAGTTTTGCAACTCGCAATTTCCGTTTTTATAGCATTTTGTACAATCGGCATTATGTTCCGATAAAAGTAGCTCAATAATATGGCGGCGCGAGTTGTGCACAATCATACTGTTAGTTTGAATTTCCATACCTTCATGAACAGGGGTAGAGCACGCAGCTACAAGTTTTTTTGTACCAACTTGTTCAACAACGCATACGCGGCAATTACCAGCTATACAAAGGTCTTTGTGGTAACAAAGTGTTGGAATTTTAATGTTTAGTTTCTCAGCAGCTTCAAGGACAGTTTTTCCCTGATCAATGCTAATTGCTATTCCATTTATGGTAAGATTTATAGATTTTGGCATAATTTATTCTTTTACTGTTAGTTAAAATTGATGATTTATTGTTTAATAAATCATTTCTTCTCTAAAATTTTCCACAATTGATTGGAATGAGTTGGCTACCGACTGACCCAAGCCGCATTTTGCGGTAACTTTCATAGTATCAGTAAGTTTTAGCAGTATATCAAGGTATGATGCAGGTTTATCTCCGCGTTTTACCGCTTCAATCCCTTTTACCAATTGTTGGCATCCAACACGGCAAGGGGTACATTGCCCGCATGATTCTTCTTGAAAAAAATCTAAGTAATTGTTCAATACATTATACATTGAGCGTGAGCTGTTATAAATTAACATAGAGCCCCCCGTAGGCAATGAAATGCCTGTTAGTTTTCCTTGATATCCTATTGCTGTCTCTTTAAAGCGTTTGCGTGGAACCAAAAATCCCGATGCTCCGCCAACTTGTACAGCTTTGCAATCGCCGTCTCCAAAATCATCAATAAAGTCTTGTACTGTCATACCCAATTCAAGTTCATAAATACCCGGTATTGGTGTGTCGCCCGATATCGAAAAGAGTTTTGAGCCGCGTGAGTCTTGTACACCAAGGTCGCGGAATTTTTTAGCCCCATATTTAAAAATTGTATATGTGTGTGCAAGGGTTTCAACGTTGTTAATTACCGTTGGCTTACCCATGTAGCCAAAGTCGGTAGGGTATGGTGGTTTGTTGCGTGGTTCGCCGCGCTTTCCTTCCATCGACTCCATAAGGGCGCTCTCTTCGCCGCATATATAGGCGCCGCTGCCCAAGAATATCTCAACTTTAAAATCGAGGTTATTGCCTTGGCATATTTTGTGGAATTTTTTCAACTCTTTTTCCAATAGCGGAACTAAAAATTTATATTCGCCGCGTAAGTATATAAAGCCCTCTTTTGCACCTGTAACTTTGGCACAAACAGCCATGCCCGTTAATACTTTATATGGTACCTGTGTTAAAATCTCCCTGTCTTTAAATGTTCCGGGTTCGCCCTCATCGGCGTTACAGATAATATATTTCTTTTTCGATTTTTCTTCGGCGGTAAGTTTCCATTTTAATCCTGTCGGGAAACCTGCCCCGCCACGACCTTTAAGGCCTGAGTTTATCATCTCTTCAATGATATACTCGTTTGATTTGCTAAGGGTGCTGGTTATTATATCATTAAAATCATCTTCGTTGGTAAAGATGAGATCCATGCGCCTGAGTTGTTTCTTTCCCATTTTGTGTATTTTTAAGTGTAAGGTTTTAAATCGTTGTTATTCAATAAGTGTGTCTATTCCACCGTAACATCCCTTTTTTTGTACTCTTCAATAATTTGGTGTACAGTTTCGGTTGTTAGTTCGGTATAAACATCATCATTAATGAGCATGGCAGGTGCTTTGTGGCACCAACCCAAGCAGTTGGTCTCTAAAATTGTGAATCTCTTATCGGGGGTTGTCTCCCCAACTTTAATCTTCAAACTGTCTTCAAGGGCAAGTAAAATTTGGTTTTTGCCTTTCATTGAGCATGTTATGGTTTTACAAACCCTAATTACATATTTGCCTCGAACTTCGGTATCCAAAAATGAATAAAATGTTGCTGTTCCAAAAACCTCAGCTGTTGAAATATCCAATTCGTTGGCAATTTCAACTATTGCATGTTCGCTAATATACCTGTCTTTTTGAATAATGCCTTGAAGTATCGGCATCAGGCTCTCTTGCTTACGGCCATGCTTGCTTACCAGTTCTTTTACTATGGTTTGAACTTCTGTCATAAATAGTCCTCCTTTAATTTATTTGAAAAAATAATCGTCCAGTTTATTTAATGTTGAACTTTATGATAAAATTATGGATTCGGGAATGCACAAATAATGATTTTTGGCAGGTTTATGCCTGATAAAACACAGTATGCAATTTTTGAAAATAGGTTAATGAACAATATATCAGCAGTATAAGTGTGCTAGTGTAGTAATTTGGGATATTTTGCACAGTTTTTTTTACAAAAACTAACAAATGTCATGGCATATGCGGTGTAATGCTTAAAGGGACTGATTTTGCGGCATTTATAAATACTATATTTATTTACAGAATTGTTTTATTAAACATGTTGTTTTGGATAAACACTTACATTATGTTTTGTTAATCAGTAGCCTATATATTTGATATTGTGAATAATAAAATTTTAATAAATGTTACAAAGCCAACTCATAACATGATTCAATGTTTCAACCCGCATGTAACACCGCCCAGAGGGCGGTAACTACAACCGCTCGGAGAGCGGTGTTACAAAAGAATTTTAAAAACTTATTGCAAATACCCCAACAATATAACAATGCGACTACTCCAAAAAGCCGGAAAAACTAAAAAAAATAGCAGTTTTAGTGTGTCGGTGTGAATTTGTTGATTAACCGGATGTAAAACAATAACACTGTTGCTTTTTGTTAAAAACACTCACGCCGACACTTTT
>CAYQPP010000094.1:5605-12009 GCA_964419235.1 uncultured Bacteroidales bacterium | reverse complement strand
CAAATTTATTAAACCTTGCAAGAAAACGACAATTTACTCACAATAATGTTTAATATAAAAATCAACTGCTTCTTTCAAAAAACATTCCAAAGTTTATAACAGGAAATATTGTCATTAATGCAATAAATTGCACTAAAAATTCTAATAAATGAAATTATTGCATTAACTTTACGCTATTAAATCATAAATTTATGAATACTAAAAAAAACAATATAACCATAAGCGACTTGGCCAAAGCATTAGGCACAACATCATCAACTGTTTCAAGAGCTTTAAACAATCATCCCAAGATTAGTAATGCCACAAAGAAAAAAGTGAGAGAAGTTGCATTCAATATGGGATATATAAATAGTATTCAAGCGGCAATCCAGAACAACTACAACAATAAAACAGTTGGGATTATTGTGCCTACCCTTGCACAAACCAAATACAATATTATGCTGGAATCGGCCAGAAAAACTCTTGAAAACGAAGGGTATAACGTAATAATTAGTTGTTCATCGGAATCAACAGAACAAGAACAGAGTATTGTGAGGCTTTTTGAAACGCTAAATATTCAAGGCGTTATTGCATCATTAACCTATAACGACAAAAAACCCGCTTATTTTAAAGCCCTTTCAGAACATAAGCCATTAGTACTTTTTGACAGGATTAGCTTTGAGCTGACCTGCAACAAGGTTATGATTGACCATTTTCAGGCAGGTTTTAGAGCCGTTCAGCATTTACTGAACAACGGATGCAAAAGAATTGCACACCTTGGGGGGAATTACAACTGCCCGCTATCGCGCCAAATTGCGAGAGGGTATAAAACAGCAATAAAAAACGGCGGACAAACTGCAAACCCAAAACTCGAAGTATTTTCCGACTATCTGCTTGAGGATGTTATGGCTGCCATTGATATTATCTTTAGTCAAAAAGAGAAGCCTGACGCAATTCTGATAGATGACATTTTGGCTGCCCAAAAACTTACTTCGATTCTGCAAACCAGAAAAATACTAATACCCGAAGATATTGCAATTATTGCTATTGGCGATGAAAAAGACTACTCATATTATTCACCGTCGCTAACAACCATCCAACTACCATATTCAAAAGTTGGGACAAGTGCTGCAACCATGCTTATAAAGCAGTTAAAAGAGAAGAGTGGCATACAAAAAAATGAGATTGTGGTTGAGCCTTTTCATCTAAATATACGAAATTCAACACTCCGCAATTAATGCAATTTGTTGCACTCTATTAATAATTACACATATGCCTGTATTACAATAATTTAAGTACTATTATTTAATATTTACTTAATAACAGCTTTACAATTATTTAAAATAGATTGTATTTAAACAATCATTACAATATTTTTGGTGCAAATTATTGCATCGTAAAACATACATTCATTATGAAGATACAAAAAAGCCTATTTATTACCGGCACAATAATTTACACTTTAATATCATTTGTATCGTGTAATCCAAGTGCAACTTACAATTCAACAACACTCCATAATAACTGGGCTATCCAGTCGCAAGACAAAATATCAGATAGCGGCGAAACTATTTCATCAGCCAATTATGCTACAACAAACTGGACCGAGACAACAGCACCAAACACAATACTTGCAGGTTTGGTTGAAGCAGGTGTTTATAATGATATATATAAAGATAATAATCTTGAAAAAATTGACACCACGCAATTTCGTCAACCATGGTGGTATCGCACCCAATTTAATATTACTGAAGTGCTTTTTCACCAATTGGTTTTTGAAGGCATAAATTATCGTGCAAACGTTTGGCTAAACGGAAAATTAATTGCCGACTCGTCAAAAATTGAAGGTGCTTTTGGCATTTGGAAATTAGATGTTACCGAATATATCACAAAAGGGGCAAACACCCTTGCCATTCAAGTTTTTCCTCCAAAATTCAACGATTTAACCATTGGCTTTGTTGACTGGAACCCCGCCCCACCCGATAAAAACCTCGGTATTTGGCGACCCGTTAAAATTGAAACAACCGGAACAGTATCAATTGATGAGCCATTTGTAAAAACAGCAGTTAATACAGAAACCTTGTCGGAAGCCAAACTAACGATAACAACACAAGTCAAAAACCATTCAACCGAAAAGCAGAAAGTAAAAATAGTAGGCAGCATAGGCCAAATTCATTTCGAAAAAATAGTTGAGCTGCAACCCAACGAATCAAAAAAAATTGAATTTAACCCAACAGATTACAAACAACTTGTATTTGAAAATCCAAAACTTTGGTGGCCCAACTTAATTGGCGAACCCAACTTATATAATCTAAACCTAAGGGCACAAATTAAAACTCAGGTAACCGATGCAAAAGAGGTACGCTTTGGGATACGCAAAATTGAAGATTATTGGACAAAAGAGAACCATAAAGGGTATAAAATTAACGGAAAAAAGATTTTAATAAAAGGCGCCGGATGGGTTGACAATATCCTTTTGGCCGACCCCGACGAAAAAGTTGCTGCCCAAATGGAGTATGCAAAACACATGAACCTTAATTGCGTGCGTCTTGAAGGTTTTTGGGGAAGAAACAAAACACTATACAACAAAGCCGACGAATTAGGGCTTTTATTAATGATAGGTTGGAGCTGCCATTGGGAGTGGGAAGGCTACTGCGGAAGGTATGAAGACAACTATATGTGCATCCGCTCACCTAAAGATATGGAGCTTCAAGCAAGAGCATATCAAAGTCAAGTTAAATGGCTGCGCAACCACCCCAGTATTTTTACTTGGGTTTTTGGCAGCGACAAACTCCCATTACCCAAATTAGAAGAAAAACTCAACAAATACATTGGCGAAGTTGATCCAACAAGACCTATTTTAGCAAGCTGCAAATACGAAGATTTTGATTTAAAGCGAGACAAACAAAACAACATTATAGTTGGATATATTAACAATAGCGAGATTAGCGGCCCAACAGGCGTTAAAATGACGGGACCGTATGCCTATACAACCCCAAATTATTGGTATATCGACAAAAAAGCAGGCGGTGCATACGGCTTTAACACTGAAACAGGACCCGGCGCACAAGTCCCCCCAATTGAGAGCATCAAAAAAATGTTTTCAGAAGATAACCTTTGGCCATTTAATAAAATGTGGGATTACCATAGCGGACGAAATGAGTTTGCAACCCTTGACAGATACAACAAAGCATTTAATGCACGGTATGGCAAACCAACAGGCGTTGAAGATTATGCTTTCCGCTCGCAAATATCAAACTACGAAGCTATCCGTGCCATGTTTGAAGCATTCGAGGTAAATAAAAACATAACCACAGGCATTGTTCAATGGATGCTCAACTCGGCATGGCCTGAGTTCTTTTGGCAACTGTTTGATTATTACCTGATGCCAAACGGTGCGTTTTACGGAACAAAAAAAGCATGCCAACCAATTAATATAATTTATAACTATGGTAACAAAAATATTTATGCCACAAACAGCACACTAAATAACTACTCGCAATTAATTGCAAACGTTAGTGTTTATGATATTAACTCAAACATAATATACTCTAATAAAAATTCAATTGATTTAAACGAAAACTCTTCGCAATTAATTTTTGAGATGCCTGAACTAACCAATTTATCAAGCACCTATTTTATCGATTTATCAATTTGGAATAATAATGAAAAAATTGCCGGCAACTTCTACTGGTTATCCACAAAAAATGATGTTCACAACTGGGATAAATCAGCTTGGGTTGGCACACCATATAAAAGCTACGCCGATTTTAAAGGCTTAAACACCATGCCTAAAACCGAAGTAAAATATGAGTTTACCAAATCAACTGACACAAACGGCAACACAAACATAACCTGTTCATTAGAAAACAGCTCTGACAAAATTGCCTTTTTTATTGAACTTTCGGTAAAAGACAAAAAAACAAAACAAACCATACTGCCTGTATTTTGGAGCGATAACTACATTTCGCTTATGCCGGGCGAGAAAAGAGTTATTAAAGCAGAATTACAAAAAGAGTATATTAAAAACAAAGAGATTACTTATCACTTACAAGGTTTAAACGTAAAATAATATAAATATGAACAGTAAAAGAAACTACGGAATTGTAGTATTGATATTGGTAACATTTTTTGTTATCTCTTTTTTAACAAATATATTAGGAACGCTAAATCCAAGTGTTTCAAAAAGTTTTAACTTAAGTGAAACAATGGCAGGCTTTTTACCATTTGCTTTTTTTATTGCTTACGGCATAATGTCAATCCCTGCTGGTTTTATGGTTGAAAAATTTGGAGAAAAAAAATTAATGATTTTTGCCTTTCTGCTTGCATTTGTAGCCACAATACTATTTGCAGGTCGCCCATCATTTGGAGTTTTTATGTTCTCACTATTTACAATAGGAACAGGAATGGCAATACTGCAAGTTGTAATAAACCCACTACTACGAGTGTCGGGTGGTGAAGAGCATTATGCTTTCACATCGGTAATGGCACAATTGGTTTTTGGTGGTGCCTCATTTGTAAGCCCAAAAGTATATACATGGTTAGTTACAAATTTAGACAAAACACCCGAGAGTCAAGGAGGTTTTATAAGCCTGCTTTCAGGCATTGTACATGAGGGGATGTCATGGACATCAATATATTGGATAATTGCATTATTATGCCTATCAATGGTATTAATAATACTTTTTATGCGTTTTCCGAAAGTTGAGCTTAAAGACGATGAAAAAGCAGGATCAAAAGAGAGCTATTTATTACTATTTAAAAATAAGCTGGTTATTTTATATTTTTTTGGAATATTTGCCTATGTAGGAGTTGAACAAGGCATATCATATTGGATGTCGAAATTTCTGTATGTTTATCATGGACTCGACCCTGTTATTATTGGAGCCAATGCCGTAGCAAACTTTTGGCTATTAATGACTTTTGGTGGTATTTTAGGTTTAATTTTAATAAAATTTTTAGATAGTAAATTAGTATTAAAACTATTTACATCATTAGCGGTAATATGTTTAGCCATTGCAATGTTTGCATCAGTTGATGTGTCGCGGTACTCATTCCAGTTAAGCGGTTTTTTCCTATCGGTAATGTACCCCATTATACTATCGTTGGCATTAAACTCTGTTAGTGAGCATCATGGCTCGTTTGCCGGAATACTAATTACAGGTATTATGGGTGGAGCCGTAGTGCAATTATTGATTGGAGCCATTAGCGATTTTACATCGTTAAAAATAGGAATGGCTTTTAACTTTATTTTATTGGCTTATATATTAAGCATAGGTTTTTGGGCAAAGCCCCTTGTAAAAAACCAAACCATTTCATTAAAAAAGAAAAAAGAGTAATACCAATAAATATATTATTGATTTTATAAATACTAAAAATGATTTTTCAAAATACCGATATAAAACAATCTGTAATTGGGGTTTTCCTTGGAGGAAAATCGTTAATGGCAGGCAAAGTTAAAGATGGTAAAATTGAAAAAAAGATTGACAAAACCATCAATAACTTAGCTCCCGAAGAGGAGATACTTATGGAAGTAATAACTGCCATTCAGGAGGTTATTGATGACGAAGTAGTAGGCATTGGCGTTGGAGTGCCAAGCTTAGTAAATATATCAAAAGGTATTGTATATAAAGCACTTAACATACCATCGTGGAAAGAGGTGCATTTAAGAGCCATACTTGAAGACCGCTTTAAAGTAAATGTATTTTTAAACAATGATGCATACTGTTTTGCCGCTGGCGAAAAATACTTTGGCAAAGCAATAAACTACTCAAATATAGTTGGCATTATTATAGGCGTTGGCTTTGGTTGCGGAATTGTAACCAACAACCAGCTATATTCGGGACACAACTGCGGAGCCGGAGAGTTTGGATCGATACTCTACCGCGAACATGATTACGAGTACTACTGTAGCGAAGAGTATTTTATTGAAAAATATGGCGACAGCTTTTCATATTTCTTAAAAAGAGCACAAAAAAAAGATAAAATAGCACTCGCCATATTTGAACAATACGGAAACGATTTGGGAAATGCCATAAAAACAATCCTTTTTGCCGTCGATCCTGAGATAATTGTAATTGGAGGCAGGCTGTCAAAAGCATTTCAGTACTTTAACAAAACTATGTGGAGTAAAGTAAAAACATTCCCATATAAACAAACAACAAAAAACCTTAAGATAGAGGTTAGCACTCATGCCGATATTGCAATACTTGGTGCGGCTGCACTATACTATAATGCTCAAGAATTATTTCAAAAATAATATGCCTATGACAAACTAAAACGACTTATTAACAGACAAATAAGAATAAAAAATGAAAATAATAAAAAAAATAGTATATTATAAAACTTCTTTTCCAAAATAGATAATAAATACATAATTTAATCTAATTAAAACAGTATGAAGACTTGCAAAAAACATAGCAAAT
>CAYQPP010000094.1:0-5505 GCA_964419235.1 uncultured Bacteroidales bacterium | reverse complement strand
TATTGATGTCGTACATCGGTTTTTTTAATGAAGAGATACCCGTAAACGGTAGAACCGAAATAAACGTAACACTAACCTACGACTTAACAAGCTTAGACGAAGTGATAGTAGTTGGGTATGGTATCCAAAAAAAGAGCGACGTAACAGGTTCTGTAGCATCAATTAAAGCCGAAGATTTAGAGAAAATGAAAGCCCCAACAATCGAACAGGCAATGCAGGGGCGTGCAGCAGGTGTATCGGTTACCACGAACTCGGGAACTCCGGGTGCCGATATGACAATTCGTGTTCGCGGTACAGGTACTATTAACGATTCAGACCCACTATATGTTATTGATGGAATGCCTATCGACAATATGAATTTTATAAACCCATCTGATATTGCCTCTATGGAGATTCTTAAAGATGCCGCCTCATGTGCCATTTACGGGGCACGAGGAGCAAACGGCGTTATTATCATCACTACAAAAAAAGGTAAAGAAGGAAAAGGGCAAGTTAGTTTTGATGCCAATTTCAGTTTAAGCCAACTCTACAATAAAATTGATTTGGCAACAGGATCGCAATATGCAATGTTACGTGCAGAGGCTCTTTCTAATGGTGGAAATTCTGTGCCTCCTGAATTGGAAGATTATATGTCTTTCGGGAAAGGAACCGATTGGCAAGATGAAATTACTCGTAATGCCTTTACTAAAAATTACAATGTCTCTTTTAGGGGAGGTAGTGATAAATTATCATATTTTTTAAGCGCAAACAACATTAATCAAGAAGGAATTGTTCTTAAAACCAATTACAAACGAACTTCACTCAGATTAAATACATCTTATAAAGCAAAAAAATGGCTTACCGTTGGTGAAAACATTACTATTAAATCAAGTAAAACTCATGAAATTAGTGAAGGTAATGATTGGGATGCCGTATTTATAAGAGCCGTTAATTTTGAACCAACTACCCCACCTAAAAATGCACAGGGCGATTATAATGGTTCTAAATATACTTCTACTATTAATAATCCTATTGCACAAATTGACAATACCAATAACGAAACAACAAATTTTAATGTAATAGGTAATGTTTTTGCCGAATTTAATATTTTTAAAGATTTAAAATTCAAATCAAATTATGGTATAACTCACGGATACGACAGATATTGGGATTTTGCACCAACTTATTTTGTTAAAGTAGGAGACGGAAATGCCGTTAATAGTTTATATGAAAGTTATTCTATAGGTGGAACACAAAATTGGACAAACTATTTTACCTATAATAATACATTTGCCTACGACCACTCTTTAAGCTTAATGGCTGGTAGTGAGATTTATAAAGAAGATTATAAATTTATGGGAGCTACCGGAACAGATTTAGTTTCCAACAATCCTGATTTAGCAACTTTTGACAATCTTAGAAATAGCCAAGCAATTCCTGAAGGAAGTTACTATCAATCGCGTCGATTATCATATATGGCAAGAGTAAGCTATTCATTCAGAAATAAATATTTAGCACAAATTAATTATAGGGTTGACGGTTCATCAAATTTTGCTAAAGCACACAGATACGGCCACTTTCCATCATTTTCTTTAGGGTGGAAAATGTCAGAAGAACCATTTATGCAGAATCTAACTTTTATCAGCAAACTCAAATTAAGAGCAGGTTGGGGGAAAATTGGTAATGACCGTATTAATTCTTTTGCTTTCTATTCAGTATCACAAGGTGGACGTGATTATGTAATAAACAATGTAAATGTAGGAGGAACAAGTTTTCCGTTACTCGTTAACGAAGACATCAGATGGGAAAGCACAGTTACCACAAACATTGCAATTGATGCATCGTTTCTTAACGATAAGTTATCTTTTGTTTTAGATTTATACAATAAAAAAACTTCCGATATGCTTATCCAATCGGATCTTCCCGGAGCTGTGGGTGCCGAAGAATACCCTTGGACAAATCAAGGAAATATGAATAATAAAGGTTTTGAAATTGAATTAGGATATAAAGAGTATTTCGGCAATTGGAAATTTAGTGTTTCAGGAAACTTTGCTTATAATAAAAACGAAGTTACCGATCTTGGCATGGCTGATTACATTGCAAGTGCTCCATTTCAAGGATTGGGACTTATTTCAAGAACCGAAGTTGGTCGTCCAGTAGCTTCATTTTATGGTTACCATGCAATAGGTTTATTCCAAAATCAAGCCGAGGTTGATGCTTATGTTAAGCCTGATGGACAACCTATACAAAGAGGTGCAAAACCCGGAGATATTAAATATTTAGCCGATGACGACGGCAATTTGGTTATGGATTTTATTGGCAGTCCACTTCCTGATTTTACTTACGGATTAAATTTTAATGTTGAGTATAAAGGGTTTGACTTTACAATGTTTTTACAAGGTGTTTATGGCAACGAAGTATTTAATACTACCAAATTTTATACCAATAACCCAAGTACAAGATATAATGTATCGTCAGATATGATTGATCGTTGGATGGTTGAAGGCTCTACAAATGACCCTAACTTACCGAGATTAGACGTAAATGATAAACAAAATGCCAAAATATCAGACCGTTTTGTTGAAGACGGTTCCTATTTAAGAATAAAAAATATACAATTAGGATATACATTACCCGAAAATATACTGTCAACACTAAAAATTCAAAACCTTAGGGTATTTATAGGAGTATCCAATCTGTTTACATTTACAAAATATACGGGACTTGACCCTGAAGTAGGTGTAGGAATGAGCGATGATACAGGAGAAAGAAACCCTCTTGATTTGGGTATCGACAGAGTAAAATATCCCCAGCCTAGAACTTATATGGCAGGCATCTCTTTAACTTTTTAAAAAAAAGTAATTTAATAAATAAATATTTTTACATAACTTTATTAAATAAAAATATAAAATGAAAACAAAATATAAAATATTATTAATAGCAATACTATTTGGGTTAAGCTATGGTTGTTCAGATGATTTTTTTGATATTAAGCCGCCAACATTAATAGAAGATGAATACTATAAAGATAACGACAATGTCTATATGGCAGTTATCGGCTGTTACGATATTTTAGGTTGGGACAGCAAACATAACTCAGTTCCTTATTTTTTTGCAGATATTATTGGGCGAGATGCATATAAAGGAGGTGATATTGGTGGAGACCAACCTTGGATGGACGGACTTATTGACTTTACATATCCTAAAGCTAACAGAGTTCTTAATACTGAATGGAAAAATAACTATATAGCAATAAACCGATGTAATAAATTTTTGGGTAATATCAATAAAATGACAGAAACTCCTAAAAAACAACTTGACAGATATATTGCAGAAGTTAAATTTTTAAGAGCTTATTTTCATTTTGAACTTGTAAAAGTTTTTGGAGAAGTTCCTTTGGTTGATCATTTGTTACAACCCGACGAGTATGTTACCAAAAAAGCATCTTTCTCTGAGCTCTATACTTTTATTGAAAAAGATTTTCAAGATGCAATAACTTCTTTACCTGTACGCTCCGATATTGAAAATGCAAGTGAATTTGGCAGGGTAACAAAAGGAGCAGCACAAGCAATGTTAGCAAAAGTATATCTTTATCAAAATAAATGGCAAGATGCTGCATCATTAACTGATGATATTATTACTTCGGGAGAATATGAGCTGCTGACAAATTATGAGGATTTATTTAAATTAGAATACGAACATAACAAAGAAGTTGTTTTTGAAATAGAATTTAAAGATCAACTAAATCACTGGGGTAACGAAAGTAATGGAAACATGTTTTCAGTTTATATGCAAGCCCGTAATCATAAAGTTGGTAATGATGCAGGTTGGGGATTTGTTTGCCCTACTCAAGAGTTTGTTGATGAATTTGAACCTTCAGATATTCGTAAAGCAGCCACAATTATTTATGCACGCGATACTCTCTATAAAGGAACAGCCGATCAAGAAATTTATAATATGACTATTTCAGGCGATCATTACGCCTCTAATTTTGATAAAATGCTTAATAAAAAATTTAATCTCCCAAAATCACAACAACCTATAAGTGGAATGGACGGACCAAAAAACTGGATTATTTGCCGTTATGCCCAAATATTATTATGGAATGCCGAGGCCAAAGCCCATGGAGCAGGAGATGGCGATTGGCAAACTCCTCTGAATCTTGTTAGAACTCGTGCAGGTTTGGCTGCAACTACCGAAACCGATGCTTTAAAAGCTGTTTATCACGAACAACGCGTCGAGCTTGGTTTAGAAGGACAACGTTTTTGGGAGGTAGTACGTCAAGGAAGAGGAGATGATGTATTTAATTCACTTAACAACCCTCATATTAATGGGACATTTATTAAAGGAGTAAATAATTATTTCCCAATACCTCAAACACAATTAGACCTTAACGATGGAGAATTTTAATAAATAAACAAATAATAATTTTAATTTTTAAACCAATAAATTTTTGTATTATGAAAAAACAATTTTTATTTCTAATGGTGGCTGTATTTGCTTTAGGCTTATGGTCATGTAAAGAAGATGAGGAAGACAAATCAGTAAAAGACTTAAAAGTTACAGCTACTGTAAATGACAATGTAGTAAGTTTTGTTGCAAGCGCAACAAACGCCAACACTTTTTCTTGGGATTTTGCTGATGGCAATACTGGTGCAGGTGCTACCATTGAGCATTCTTACAAAATGGCTGGTACTTATGAAGTAAAATGTACTGCAAAAGGCCAATCAAACAGTATCTCAAAAACTGAAAGTGTTAAAGTTGAAACCGGAGATCCTTCTGTTTACAATGAAGTATCAAAATTACTTACAGGTTACGCTGGCGACCCTGATAATGGGGGAAATACAGTTTGGAAATGGGTACATGCCGATGGTATGTTCAGTTGTGGTCCTAAGAGTCATATTTATTCAAATGACACTGCTCAATATGATATTTTTGATGTATATGATGATTCATGGTGGCAAAATAATGCAGCTAGTGGCGAAGATATTAATGAAGAAGCTTTAGATGATGAATATTCTTTCAAGTTAAATCAAGCATTTGAATATGTAAATAGTTATAAAGCCAGCGGTTTTATGTGGAACTGGGCTTGGGCTAAATTTGCATTAAATAAAGATGTTGATGAATGGGGAGACTTAGCTCTTCTTGAACCTACTGATACTGTTGCAAGTTGGGAATTAGAAATTAAGGATATTCCTACTGATTCTACTTTTAGAACTTTTGTAAATGATCAGGAAGTTGATAAAGCTTATATTCTTCATATTAAAGGTGGCCAATATCTTGGAATAGCTTCTGCTGCCGCAAGAAGTACCGATGCTCACTGGTATCAAATTGTAAAAATTGAAGCTGATTCTTTAATAATCCGTTATGACAACACTTTCCCCCAAGATTTAGCAGTTGATCCAAGTTGGGAAGATACTCATCCTCTTGGAGAAGGAGAATGGGGTTATATAATTTTTGCAAAGTCGAACTAATTTAAAATAATTTTTAACTTTTAGTTTAAAAGTTTTATTTATGTTTTTACTA
>CAYQPP010000093.1:2776-12032 GCA_964419235.1 uncultured Bacteroidales bacterium | reverse complement strand
TAATGCCTTAATGGTTTTTTAAATTACATACAGATGAAACTTAATTTTCTTAATGACTTGAACTTGTCTTGCTTTAGCGGAACTTGTCTCGCTTTAGCGGATAATATAGCCCCTAAAAAGTTATACTAACACCAATACTTGGTAAAATAGGCAATTGGTAAACTTTTTCGCCTTTAACCCTATCAACATAAAAAATATTTTGCCGGTTATATACGTTGGTTATGCTTCCGGTAATTTTCATCTCTGTTCTGTCCGATATGTATATTGTATGTTTAATATTAACATCGAGTCTATGGTACGAGGGGAGTCTGTTTGAATTAATGTCGCCTAACAGGTAGGCAACATTGCCATTGGTTGATATATAATCGCTTAATATGCCGTCTATCATATTTATCTGCTCATAATACCCCGATGTGGGTGTGTATGGGAAACCTGTACCAAAATTCCAACGGGTGCTAAATTCCCAGTTCAAATCTTTTCCGAATGTATATGATGCCATTAAATTAACATTATGCCTGCGGTCAAAATGCGGAGCATAAGTTTTTACTTCAATTTCATTTTCTTCGTTTACAAACTCGCCCAACCGTGTTACTTTGCCAAGTGAGTAAACAAACCAAAAGTATAATCGCTTATAATCATATTTAAACAAAAAATCGACTCCGTATGATTCACCCTGTTCTATAATAAAATCTTTTTTATAAATATCGGGTTCAAAGGCATTTGAAGCTTCGTCATCTAAAATTTTATTTCTGTTTAATTCCGACATCTGGTCATTATATTTATAGTATCCTTCAACGTTAAAATTAAGCCTTGAATTAATTTCATATTCAAAACCTAAAATTGCATGTCTTGATTTTTGCAGGGCTGAAGTAACATCTTCGCCATTAAACTGTTTTGGCAAATTTTCGGGTCCTGATAAGAAACCGTAAAACAGGTTTACAACATCTTTGTCGGAATTTGCAGCTATTAAGTTTTGCGAATAAAAGCCTGCTGCAGCTTTAAGTCGGAGTTTATCGGTAAACTTATATTTTAAACCAAATCTGGGCTCTAAGCTTAATTCAGATAGTGATGCGTAGTATTGAACCCTAAACCCCGGTTCGATAATTAATTTGCCGAAGTTTTTTTTATAAACAGCATACCCTGCCATTTCTGATGTGTTTTCAATTTGTGAAACGTACTGTTGGGTATTTGTGGTATAACTAAAATCGGTTTTTAAACCAAGAATTTCAAATCCATAATCAAGTTTGTCATCGCCAAAAAAGTAGGTAAAAGTTAAGCCCATATTAAAACCGCCAATACTGCTTGTGCGTGGGGCACCATCATCTGATTGAAGCTGTATTTTATAATTTGAATATGCCACGTTGGCTGTTACTAAAACATTTGATGCTTGCGGCACCAAAACAATATTTGATCCTATGCCCGATGATTCCCAGCTTAAGTCAGACACATTTTCGTAGCTTTTTACAAAATCGGTAAAATGGAAACCAAAAACATTTACTTTGCTACCATTTGAGCCGTTCATTGACACTTTTCCATACATGTCGGTAAAGCCAAAAGGCAGCCCATCTTCGTTGGCATATGAGTAAAGTGTTTTTGAAGTGTGTTCTAAATATGATGATTTTATAGAGCCCACGGCTGACATGCTCATCCCATCATTCTCTTTTTGTTTAATAATAGGCACTTCAAACAATAGTTTAGCCCCAAAAGTGTCGCCTGATAGTTTTCCGGCAAACCGTTTTTTATTTCCGTCGCGCGTTGTTATATCCATAACCGATGAGATACGCCCGCCATATTGGGCATTAAAACCGCCTGTGAAAATATCGGCATTGCGGATTAAATCGGCATCAAAAACCGAAAAAAGCCCAATGGAGTGAAAGGGGTTGTATATTATCATCCCGTCTAACAAAACTTTATTTTGGATGGGAGAGCCACCGCGAATGTACAATTGCCCACCTTGGTCGCCTGTAAACACAACGCCCGGTACCACTTGAAGATACTGCGCCAAGTCGGGCTCGGCCCCAACCGATGGCAAGCGGCTAATTTGTTTTGGTGTTACCTTGGTTACTGATACCTGAACCGATTTTTTCATCTCCTGCCGCTCGGCCGAAACAATAAACTCATCAAGTTTAATTGACGATTCGGTTAGGTATAGTTTTTTGTTTACAATGCTGTTGGCAGATATTGATATTGGCACAGATAAAGTGTCGTACCCAACAAAAGTTATTGTGAGAGTGTAATTGCCAACGGGTACTTTTGTAATGTTATAAAACCCGTTTACGTCGGTTGCCGACCCTATGGTTGTGCCTTTTAAATATACATTTGTAAAAATAACAGGTTCGCCGGTATTTTTTTCGTAAACAAAGCCGCGTACTGCTCCTGTTTGACAATAACCATTAGTAATAGCAATAATGGTTAACAATGCTAAAAATAGTAGTTTTTTCATTTGTGGTATTCAAGGTTAGCAGTTCTTTTAATAATTTATTGTTTAATGGACAAACATAAAAAATGGCCATTTATTGTTCTATTTTAATTAAGTAAAACAATTATGGTTAGTTTTTCCCTTAGTGCTTTTTAATAATTATTTAAAAAAAACACTAAGGGGTAAAATAAATGAGATTTAGGTTGTAATTAATGTTTATTAATTATCTGCTTTATCAAGCATCCTAATTTTTTGCTTAAGAGTTTTAATACGCTCTTTTGCTTTTTCTATTTTTCGTGTAACTTCTTCTAATAAACTTTCAGAATTTTTCGATTTAGAGAAGAATCCAATGTTGTTTTCGTAAAGGGCAATCTCATTCTCAAGTTCTTTTAATTTAATTGCCAGTTTGCTGCGCTCCGAGTAAATTTTATTCATTGAGTTGGTGCTTACCCAGTTGTCAACTTTTGTTTTAAAGTTTAGTTTTTCACGTTCTCCGTCATCAATTTTTAATACCTCGAACTGGGCATTTATTGCTTCGCGGAACTGCTTTTGTATTTCGTCTTTTTTATTTAATGGTACATGGCCTACATCGGTCCACTCTTTTTGTATATCCATTAACAGTTTTAAGCTTTGCTTATCGTTATCGGCTTTTTTAAAGTTTTTAACCTTTTCAATTAAATCAAGTTTGAGTTTTAGGTTATCTTCTTGTCGAGAGTCGGCTGCATTGTAAAAGTCCGATTTTTTGTTAAAAAAGAAATCGCAAGTTGACCTAAATCGCTTCCACAGTGTTTCGGAATGTTTTTTTGGAACGGGGCCAATCTCTTTCCACTTTTTTTGTAGGTTTATAAAATCCTCGGTTGTTTTTCTCCATTCGGTACTATCTTTAAGTGCCTCGGCCTGAACGCACAAATCAAGCTTTAGTTGCAAATTGTTTTTTTGCACCTCTTTGGCCTCTTTGTAAAACTCGCGCTTTTGGGCAAAAAAGTTGTCGCATGTGTCTTTAAATCGCTGATAGATTCTGTTATTGTCTTTTTTTGGAGCAAAGCCTATTGTTCTCCAAAGTTTTTGTATTTCAATTAATTCTTTAGCTTTTTCTTCCCATCCCTTAGGCTTTTCAATTTTGGCTGTAAGTATTTCATCAACCCTTTCGCACAATGCGGTTTTTTGTTCAAGGTTTTTTATTTGTTGCTCTTTTAAGCCTTCAAAATAGTCTTGGTGTTTTTTATTTATTTGAGTAGTGGCGCTTTTAAACCTTTCCCATATATCGTCTTTTTGGTCGTGCGGCACGGGTCCAATCTCACGCCATTGATTATGGTATTCCTGTAAGGTTCTAAAAGCTTTGGTTATTGATTCAACAAGCAGCAGGGCTTCGGCTTTTTCGCAAAGTTCAATCTTCATTTCCAGATTTTTCTTCAAATCTAAATCTCTTAGCTCTTTATTGATGTTTATATAGTCGTAAAATTTTTCGACGGTATGGTTATAGTTTTCCCAAAGGTTTTTTACGCTATTTTGCGGCACAAGTCCTGTTTCGCGCCATTGTTGCTGCAACTCGCGAAATTCATGAAAGGTTTTGTTTATTGATTCCTCTTTGTTGATAAGCTCTTTTATCTTATCAATAATATCATATTTTATTTTAAGATTCTCAGTCTTCTCCTTTTCGAGTTTTTGGTTTAACAGAGCTTTTTTCTCTCTAAATTGGCTATACAAGACTTTAAATGTATCTTCTGATGATTCATCAGAGAATTTAAATTCCTCAGGAACTCCTCCTTTGTCAATAAACTCTTTTTTTGCCTCGGCAACCTCTATTTTATATTGTTTGTAGAATGCTGTTTTTATCTCTTCAACAGCTTCCCTAATTATTTCAACTTTATAATCATTAATCAAAGTATTTAGTTTGGATAGAAGCACAGGCCTGTCAAAAGTTGAATATTCTTCTCGTTCAAACTTTTTTTCTTCAGTTTTTTTATCATTTGCTTCTGGTTCATCAACCGGTTTTTCTGCTTCCTTGGTTTCGGTTTTTGATACCGTTTCATTTTTTTCTTCAATACTTTGACCAGCTTCCTTTATACTTTCTGTATCATTTTTGGTAGCATCTTCAGCTTTTTCTTCCACCTTTTTATCCTCGGCGGATTCGGTTGCCTCTACAACTTCGGTTTTATCTCCTGCTTCTTTATTCTCAACCGGTTCCGGTTTTTCAATGTCTTTAGTATCCTTGCCTTCAACAGATTCAGGCTCTTTTACTTCTTCAACTTTTTCAGGTTCAGGAGTTTCAACTTCGGAGTTGGCAACTTGTTCGGCTATTTTTTCGGTAGCAGCATCTTTTTCCTCTTTGGGCTCTTCAACGCTTTTACTTGTAGCCTCCTCATTAATCTCGTTGTTAATTTTTTCGTTATTAACATCTTGAGCACCTTCTTCAGGTAAGTTTGATTTGTTCTCGTTTTCTTTAGTTTCCATCTTTAATAATTAAATGACAGTTAGATTCAATGCTTTAATTTGCATTATTATTCGTCAGTTTATAATTCCATTTTACTGTTTGGCAAACTGTTGTAATTTATGATGCATGTTTGCCGCAGCTTATGCCTTAATATTTATATCGGCCACAGGCTGTTTTGTTTGCTTATGCCTATTATGCCTTGCTTAATAATTCAGCTTGGCTTATATATTCGGGCATTAAAAATAATTAATTCCCTTTTGTAAGGGTTTCAGCCTACGAAAATATAATTTCTGTTTGAAAATACACAAGATTAGAGCCTATTATTTGATTAATGGCTTAATGTTTATAAAAAAAGTGGCAAGTTTTTAAACATTGCCACTTTTTTTAAGATGAAAATTATGTTTTTTTTACTCTATTTCAATAGCTCTTGCAGGTTTTTTAATGGCCTTGTCGGCTTTTGGTAATGATATGCGCAAAATACCGTTTTCGGTATGTGCAGAGATTTTTTCTCTGTTGATGCTGTCAGACACTTTAAACTTTTTTTCGAATTCGATGGCGGCAAAGCCTATTCTTGAATCGTTCTCGTTCATTTCTTTGGTTTTAACGGTCAAAACCTCGTTGTCTAACTCTATATCGAAGTCGGCTTTTGATAAGCCCGGTACTGCAAACTCAATATCAACGGCTGTATCGTTTTCGTTTACATGATAAGGCACTTTTGTGCTGCAATCATTAAAACTACCGAGGTTGCTGTCGAATAAGTTGTTGTTGAAAGCTTGGTTTGCTAATCTGTTTACTAATTGTGGGTGATTAAATCTTACTAATGTCATTTTAGTTTCCTCCTATAATTTAAGTTATGTTATATTTTTTTGTTTTCTGAATTGTCTGTTTCAAAACCTATACCATCTGTAATTTTGTATATTTATCATGTCATTATGGCATTAATTTAAAAATTAACATGTCAATATTTCCGTTTTTTTATAAATTACTTGATTTTTTGTCGTAAACCTTATTAGTATTTGTTTAGTAATGGTTGCTCTGCTACTTTTGGACTAAATTTTATGATATGCGTATTGATATTTTAACAGTTGTCCCAGAGCTTTTAGAAAGCCCGTTTAGCCATAGCATTATTAAGAGGGCGGTTGACAAAAAACTTGCCGAGGTGCACATACACAACATTCGCGACTACTCAACCGACAAGCACAAAAAAGTTGACGATTATGCTTTTAGCGGCGGCGCAGGCATGGTAATGACAATACAGCCAATTGAGTCGGCTATTGAAAGCCTTGTAAAGCAACGTAATTACGACGAAATAATTTACACATCGCCTGACGGTAAGCCTTTTACGCAAAAAACAGCAAATAAATTATCGTGTTTAACAAATATAATTATTCTTTGTGGGCATTATAAAGGCATTGACCAGCGTGTGCGCGACCAGCTAATTACACTCGAAATATCAATTGGCGATTATGTTTTAACCGGTGGTGAGTTGGCTGCTGCTGTTATGAGCGATGCCATAATTAGGTTGATTCCGGGAGTGCTGTCTGATGAAACATCGGCACTTACCGATTCATTTCAAGATAATCTTTTGTCGCCTCCGGTTTATACACGCCCTGCAAATTATAAAGGCTGGGAAGTACCAGATATATTGCTTTCGGGGAACACCAAAAAAATTGACGAATGGAGGTTGGAGCAGGCCATTGCCCACACTAAAAAGCATAGGCCCGATTTGTTGAAAGATTAATTCATGGATACCCTCCGAAAAGTGTCGGTGTGAGTATTTTTACAAAAAATAGTAATGTTATATTCAATAAAATGTAAGTTTTGTTTTAGCGCAAAGCTTTTCGGACAAACGCAACGGTAAAATACGACATTAAAAATACGCCTACAAACCCCTCAACATTTGAAAGCCAACGTACTGCGCCCATTGGGTAAAAATCGCCATAGCCAATGGTTAAAAACGTAACCCCCGAATGGTAAAAGCTGCGGCCGATAACCCCAAGCAAGGCATGTGCGCCGCCAAGCCCCGATACTATGCCGCCCATCTCAAAAGTTAAAATAAAAATATATATCAAGCTGAAAAACGCATAGGTTACCAACATTGAGAACAGTACCCTTAAGGGGGCGGTGGCATAAAGCCCCATGTAATCGAAAATAAGTTTTGTAAAATAGTAATTTGGGGTTTTATAAAGCAGCCTCCACTTTTTTTGTTTTAACACCTCGGCATATTTTGAGTTATGCTCGTACCGCTTAAACCAAACATATGATTTGTCTTCGTCATCATATTGCCCTGTGGCGTTAAAGCTCTCTTTCAGCAGCCTAAACTGTTCTGCTTTTTCAGAAAATGATGTTTTTTCTTGATTGCTGATTATTTGATATACGTTATTGTTGTTCCAATCAATATAAATAGTTCCCAATAACCGCATTGCCGAAATGTTCAATATTCCAATGTCAACTTTAAACTCATACGGTTTAAAATCAACAATATCGCGAATAATTGTGTCCGACAGGTCAATCTCATTGCATTTTTTCACACGCAAATCGGCATAATAGTTTATATGGCACCCTTTTAACGTAAGTTTTGAAAACCGTCCCTCGTAAAATGACAGATTGCATTTGCCAAACGTGGCTTTCTCCAAATTAACTTCGGCGTTTTCATACTCGGCCAATTCAAAATTCAAATCGCCATCGCCAAAAGCAGTTCGCTTAAAGGTTATTCTGCCATCAATTGCCGATGCCTCGAATGTAACTTCGCCATTGCCAAAAACCGAACGGTTAAAGTTAACTTTGCCTTTGCCAAATTCAACTGTTTTAAAATCGACCAGTCCATTGCCAAAATCGGTCCGTTCAAACGATATGTCGCCCTTGCCGAATTTCGAGAAATGAAAATCGACTTTTCCGTTACCAAATCGTGCAACCTTAAAACTTATTCTGCCTGTATTGAAATTTGTGTTTAAAAAAGATACCCCACCGTTGCCAAAATCGGTATTTACAAAACTTGTATTGCCTGTGCCAAAATTTGTGTATTGAAAATTCTTGAAACCATCTAAAAAAATGGCGTTTTTAAAGTTGACCTCGCCATCGCCAAAAATTGTATTTGAAAAATCGTTGTTTGCGCCTCTGAATATTGCATAGCTAAAATCGACGTTTCCGTTGCCAAATTGAGTATTTGAGAAATTTAACTCGCCTAATGCAAAGCAACACCCCGAAAAATTCACATCGGAATCGTCAATAATAAGGTTTGAAAAATCAATAATATAATCGGAATGAAAAAATGCATGGTCGGCTGATATTTTTTTAATTGCAACTTTTTCGGTTTTGTTGATAAGCAGCAACCTGCGGTAAACCGTAAACGAAAAGTTTTTTACATAACAATGGTCGAGGTTTACCTCCTTCTCTTTTTCAATTTTGTTATAAATCTCGTTTATTGTCATATAACCATAGTCGTCAACAAATAGCAAGTGTCCGTAAATATCGTAAAAAGATATTATTGCCGTTTTAGGATACGAGATGTCGTTTTCGGCATAAAAAGGCCTGTCAACTATATCAACTGAGAATTTATGGAAATTTGATTGTATCATGGGTAAATATACTTATTATGCTAAATTAAATAAATAAAGCATCTAAATCAAAAATATGCTCAATATAGTTATTTTCGATAATGATATAATTTAAAAGTATAGATTTTTTTAGCATTGACGATATTATGAGGGTAAATTTGAAAACATTTTAATGTTAGATATGTAATTAGAATACGATTATTGAATAAGGTTTATGCATATTCAACAATTAAATTAAATATGATTTATTAATTATTAAAAATTAAAAAAATGGCTTTTGAATTACCAAAACTACCGTACGAGCTAAATGCTCTTGAACCACACATAAGCAAAACAACTTTAGAGTTTCATTATGGCAAACATCATCAGGCTTATGTTACAAACGTAAACAATTTGATACCCGGCACCGAGTTTGAAAATGCCGATTTAGAAACTATTGTGAAAAAAGCCGATGGCGGCATTTTTAATAATGGTGCACAGGTTTGGAACCATACATTTTATTTTATGCAGTTTGCCCCATCGGGTGCAAGGGTGCCAAATGGCACGCTGTTAGATGCAATAAATACACAGTACGGTTCATTTGACAAATTTAAAGATGAGTTTACCAAAAAAGCGGCAACGCTATTTGGCGCAGGCTGGGCGTGGTTAGTAAAAAACAGTAACGGAAAACTTGAGATTGTTCAAAAAAGCAATGCGGGCAATCCGTTGCGCGACGGCAGCACACCAATTATGACTTGCGATGTTTGGGAACATGCATACTACTTGGACACACAAAATAAAAGGCCCGATTATTTAAAGAATTTTTGGGAGATTTTGGACTGGGATGTTATTGGAAAAAGGTTTTAA
>CAYQPP010000093.1:0-2676 GCA_964419235.1 uncultured Bacteroidales bacterium | reverse complement strand
GTTTAAGGTTTTTAAAGTATCGCTATACCAAATTTAGCTTGTAACATTAGATATTACCTGCCATCTTGCACGTTTGCATATAATCATCTACCCGTTTCTTTTTCCCAGTTCTTCTGTTTTTATGAGCCAATTATCTCTTTTTTTGTCGGTTGATTTTTTAATAGGGGTAAAAAAAGTTGTTTTTACAGGTTTTACGCCGCAAAAATTTAAAACAGATTTTTTTAATGAGTTAATACCCGGCCTTTTGTAAAATATATTATAGTACCAAATCGGCGTGTCCATCGTCATTATTAAACGAGCTGTTTTGCCCTTCAATAGTTGAATTGGGAATGGTGATTTTTTTTGATATTTATATGCAAAATCGGGTATAAAAACCCTGTCGAATAGGCCTTTTAAAATTGCAGGGTATGTGCCCCACCAATTTGGGAACACAAAAACCAAATGCGTTGCATTATCTATAAGGTTTTGGATTTTTTGTATCGCAATTTCATCCGTTTTGTTCTCAAACCCTTTGCTAAAAGTCCAGTCGATATCAAAATCGGTAAGTTTAATTAACTCAACATTTGCCTTTGATTGCTTGGCACCCATAAAATACCTTTTTGAAATTTCTGAACAGAAACTGTTTCTGTTTGGATGGGAGTCGATAATTAAAATGTTGTTTTTAGAAGTTGAGGCCATAACCTATTTTTAATGATAGCGGTGGCAAAATAAATATTTCGGTTGACGAAACTGAGATATAATCGTTGTAATATTTCTGTTTGTATTCGCTTTTACCATAAAGATAACCAATTTCCGTAAATACAGAGTGCATTTTTTTATTTCCAAATAGAATTTCATAGCCACAATTTAATCCCACAAACGGGGCAACAGTTTTATAATAGTTATTATTTGCAAAATACAATCCTGAGTTTAATTGTGCGTAAATAGATGATTTTTGAAAGGTAAAAATCGGAATCCCTATTTTTACCTCTGTTATAATATCGTCAAAATTTGAGTTAGCATCTTGGTTGCCAACACCAAAAGATGGGCTTACCCAAATTTGTTTCTCTGCAAAAGAGTGCCGGTATGCAATTTCAATTTTATTATATGATAAGCCAACAGACACCCTGTTTTTATTTTGGGCATATAAGCCTACAAACAGTAACAGCGCAACAGCAACTAAAAATGTATTTTTCATAATTGCTATTTTATTAATTCTACTTTTATGTTTTTAACTATATTTTTTGCTGTCGTAATTTTATCTAAATCAGTATAAATGTTTCCATCTGTTCCGTCGGGGCTGCTATGCCCAATTAATTTAAGGTTTGCAATTGTTTTAGTCGGGTAAATTGTATCAGCATAAATTAATGCCGGCTGCCCGCTACCCATTTCTCCACCACTATAATTATTATCTCCTTTATGGGCATTTTCGGCAAAGTAATAGTTAAAGTCAACCGAATGGTTAAACTCCGCTTTTATTACAATTGGGTTTGAGAAGTCTTTTATGCTCAACCTGATTTCCTTATTTTCTTTAGGAGTAGCCCCCGTTATGCCGTCAGGCAGAGGATCGTTTTTTGTAGGCAGCATTAAGCCGTCATTATATACTACATTATGTTTGAAACACCAGTGCGGAAGGCTCTCTTTTCTTCTGTTGCCATTATTAAATTGCCAACCCTCTGTTGCTATTTTGTAAGTTGCGAAAATAGTTGAAAGGTATTTGCCCGAAGTGTCTTCTATCCAAATAGCAAAAGTTGGAGGGTTTTTCTTTTTTAAACCTAAAAACAACGGAAAATCATGAAGCCATTCATCTCCTGTTTCAATGGTGATTTTAAGGTCGCCCTTTGAGTAAATAAGCTCATCTTTTTCGCAAGACAATGACGCAAACAGCAAAAAAGGCATTAGTATTAAAATTGCATTCATTTTCATTATGTTTATATTTTAACTTATGAATGCAAAGGTGAGTGCTAAAAAATTAAAAGCTTTTGACAAATGTCAAAAAAATCAGAGATGGATTAAAATAAAACAATTTAGTACATTTGTATTATGATACAATTTAATAAATATATAGAAATAAATAAAGAAAAAAGATTCGGAAAACCAATAATAAAGGGGACAAGAATTTCTGTTTACGATGTTTTGTCATGGTTGTCAAATGGAATGAATAGACAAGAGATTATTTATGAATATCCTGAATTAACAGAAAACCAAATAAATGCTTGCTTATCGTTTGCAGCAAAAAAGGAACAAAGACAATTATATGTCTCATGAAATTGCTTTTTTTTCTTACTCTGCTAAGGGTTTCTTGTGTTATACCTAAATATGATGCAATATATTGCAGTGGTATTTTTTGAATATGGGTTGTGTAAATCTGCTTTATTGATAGCCCAAATATCCATATCTTCCATAGCTTGTGCGTTTATGCCTGAAGGTTTGCCGGTAATAAGGCTTGTAAATGAAGTAGCAAAACCCTCCTGACAGGCGGGGCAGGTTGTGCCCGATAAATTAATTGGCTACGTACGAACATGAAAGCAACGCTTTTAATACGCATTATGCGAACAGTTGGGTGCAAGCGAGCGAGTTAATATTATTGATTCTACCACGAATTTAATGGGTAATTAATATAACCGCTCAAATATTGTGCTTAATAAATCTTTCTTAAACCGTAAATAATTATGCTAAACAATATTCTTTTAAATG
>CAYQPP010000092.1:0-12180 GCA_964419235.1 uncultured Bacteroidales bacterium | reverse complement strand
TGAATAGATTATACCACAATACACCAAGCTAAAGCATGGTGTTATTCTCATAATACCACGATATTTGACTAAAGCATATTTTTTAATATTCTAAAAAAAAATTCACAAATTCATTCCCCGATTTTTTTATCTGCTCCACACTTCCCTCCTCCTCAATAACACCTTTGTCTAACACCACAATTTTGTCGGCTATGGCAAACGCCTCTTTATGGTCGTGGGTAACATAAACTATTGTAAGGTTAAACTCTTTTTTAAGATGCTTTATATGCTCCAATATTTTGTGCTTAAGCTTAACGTCGATATTGGCAAGCGGCTCATCCATTAATAAAATTTTTGGTTTAAGAACCAATGAACGCGAAATTGCCACCAACTGTTTTTGCCCGCCCGACAGCTGGTGAGGATATTTTTTTGCATGTTCGCGCAAGCCAAAAAAATCGAGCATATTATTTACTATGACATCAATATTTTTTTCTTTGCGCTCGTTTAAACCGAATGCAATATTTTTATAAACAGTAAAATGCGGCCAAAGGGCTAAGTCTTGAAAAATAAAACCCAAGTTGCGTTGGTTCGGCTCAATAATAATTTTATTGTTTTCGGTGGCTGTTTTGCCCTCAATGGTTATATGCCCTTTTTGAGGAACCTCTAAACCGGCTATAAGACGCAAAATAGTGGTTTTACCACATCCCGAACCGCCAAGCAGGCAAGTTAATTTGTTAACCTCAAAATTTAAACCCAAATTGTTGAGTACATTTTTATCGCCATAAGAGTGCGTTATGTTGTTAAGTTTAATTATTGGCATAACTGTATTTTTTAATAAATGGTTTTACCAAAAAATAAAACCCCGAAATAATAGATAGAGTGATAGAAAAAATAATTAAAATCATTGAGCTCACAAGGGCTTGAGGCGCATTTGCCATTATTGTAAAAACCTTAATGGGCATAATTTCTGTACCGGGCGGATAAAGCATAATGGTTGTGCCCAATTCGCCAAGGCTAAAAATAAAAATAATAATAAAGCTTACAAAAAGGGTAGGCAAAATTAGCGGTATTGTTATTTTTTGCATCCGTTTAAACGTTGAAATACCTTTAATTTGCGCAGCCTCGTCAAATGATTTTGGAACCTGTTTTAGTGCATTGCCTATTAATTTGGCCGATATAAATGAAAATTTGCCCACATAACCAATTATTATAATGGCGTAACTTGAGTAGATAAAATTTAACAATGGCTGGTTATAAAATTTTATTAGGCTTATTCCAAATATAGTTGAGGGAATTGCAAAAACAATTAGCAATATAAAATCAAAATATGTTTTGTTTTTTGTGTGCCTATTTGAGTTATGGGCAACGACAAAGCCTATAACAACTACAATTAGCGACCCAATAAACGCCAAACCTATTGAGCTGCCAAAAGTTGGCATCAACAGTTTAAATGCCATAATAAATTTGTGCCCGCCATTTTTAAACGACTGGGCAAAAAGGATTATAAAGGGCAAAACTACCGATATAAAAAGCCAACCAAGCAGAAAGGCTAAGCCATACCTTTTTTTTGCCTTATAACGTTTATTGCTTGTTCCCTTGTTACCAATTGATAAAAATGGCGCATCAGCAATATATTTTTTTTCGGTAAATAAAAGCAAAACGCAAATTACTATAAGCAGTGCCGATTGAATAATTGCAAGCGAGTGGTTGTAAAATGCCGAAAATTGGGTAAATATTTCGGTGGTAAAGACTTTTATTCCAAAAAATGCCGGAACCGAAAACTCCGATATGCTAAAAATAAAAACAAGCACAAACGAACTAACCAAGGCGGGTTTTATCAATGGCAGCATAATTTTTTGTACCACCCTGCCAAAACTTGTTGTTATAAGCCCTGTATCTTCAAGCTGCCTATCAATATTTGATAATGCGCTGCCTATTATTAACATCGACAATGGGGTAAAAATTGTTGTAAGTACCAATATTACGCCAACATACGAAGCCACAAAACCTGCATTATTGAATACAAGGTAAAAAAAATCTTTCCAGGCAACTGCCAAAATATAGGGCGAAACCAATAGCGGTATAAGCAATGCTATTTTGAAAAAACCGCTAAATTTAACTTCGGTTTTATAGAGCAAAAAACCCAGTACCGTGCCCAACAATGTTGAAAAAACAGCAATTATAAAGGCTACAATACAGCTTTTTAATAATAAAACCAATGTGCCGCCATTAAGCAACATAAGGTTGCCTAAAAATGAGCCGTCAACAAAAAGGGCGGTAAAAAGCGTATAGGCAATTGGCAATGCTGCAAAAAAAACAAACAGTAAAAATACTATTGTGTAAAACGGATGCTTAATTAGTTTTCTACCCATTCTTTAAGGTAATTTTGAATCTCTTCTAACTTCTGCGATGCCTTAAAATAATCAATTTTCATTGGAACAATGCTATCTAACGACGGGATGTTTTTATCTGTTTTTACCCCTTTGTGCAAAGGCATTTGTGCGCATGATATTGCCAGTTTTGCCTCGGTGTCTTTGCTTAAAAGGTAGTCCATAAGTTTTTTGCCATTTGCTGTATGTGGCGAGTTTTTTATCAGGTTTACCGTGTTGGGCATTATTAAGCTTCCCATGCCCTGTTGGTCTAAAAACACAACACCAATGTTGGCACCTTCGTTTACGGCCTCATAAGCATCGTCGGTGTCGGTAATGCCGCAAGCCGCTTCGCCATTAATTACACGTTTTTTAACATCGCCGTTGCTTGTAGCAATAATAACGTTGTTGTTTTTTAACTGTGTAAGGTATTGTTTTGCCGTACTGTCGCCAACAAACGAAAACAGGGCTGCAATATGAAAGGTTGTTGTGCCAAACAAAGGGTTTGCTATTGCTACCTTGCCACGGTATTTTTCGTTGGTAAGGTCAAAAACCGACCGGGGAACATCCTCAGGTGCCAATAAGCTTTTATTGTAGATTAAAACCCTTGCTCGTGCAGAAAAGCCTGTCCAATGAAATTCGGGGTCTTTAAATACTGCGTTGATGCTGCTTGCCTCCGCCGATTTATAAGGTGCGGTAATGCCTCTGTTTTTTAGCACTATTGCCCTAACAGGATCGCCACTCCAGAACAGGTCGCATTGAGGATTTTCCTTTTCGGCAATCAAGCGGTTTACCACCCCCGTCGATTTTGTCTCTTCGGTGTCGTACACAGCTTTTACGATTATCCCGCTACTGTTTTCAAACCCTTTTAAAATTGGTTCCGAAAATATTTGGTCAACACTTGTATAAACTACCACCACATTGGTGTTGTTGTTACAGCCGGCTGCAAATAAAATAATTACTGATGCTATTATAATGGTGATAATTTTCATCTATTTATAAATTTGTAACCTGTTGGTTATTAAGTATTATAATAATTTATATAAAGAAAAGCCTGTTAGGTCTAATTAATATATCTTTTTAAACAGCCTCTATCTCCCCTGAAAATTAGGGGGAATATATGAAACCCCGAGACAAAGCCTCGAGGAATTCTTTTGATTAAATTTAACTTATGAAAATCGCTATAAGCTTAAACCACCATTATTCATCATCGCCCGGAACCCCGTACATTTGCTGCATCTGTTTCATCTGCTCCATCATTTTGGTCATATCTTGCACCTGAAAACCTGCCGGAATATCAAATTCGCTTTTATTAACAGCCACATCAACTTTATACTCGGTAACTTCCATAAATGCATGCTTGCCATCTTCATCAATAAATTCGGCTTTAATCAAAAAACCTTTATGTATCCAGTATTTGCCTTTTGAGCCATCGGGGTCGGCATACTCATACATATCGCATTTTTTGCCAAGCACGGTCTCGGTTCCCTTTTTCCCCGACGCTTCACCTGTAACTTCGGCAACCAAGCCGCTCAAGTCAAAACCTCCGTCGGCTCCTCCGTACATCTCCATCGACTCGTCATCGGTATTTACCGGAAACTTAATAACTTGCTTGTCCTCATAATTTATCATAAACATATTTTCGGGCGTAATAATGGTTTTTGATTTTTGTACCTCGCCATCCAATTTGTTCTCCATCTCAAAAGCCTGTTTTTTGCCAAAATCATCAAAAATAAGCGTATATGTCATATCCATATCTTCAAGTTCGTACCGGTAAGTAATTTTACCCGATTTTGAAGAGTATGCATTCGCACCGGTTTGAGCAAATGCCATAGCCCCTATCGCTAAAAGGGCAAAAAAAGTTGTAATTTTTTTCATCTTTTTATAATTTTTATTAGCTGTTTATAGAATTAATTTTGAAACTAAGATACATAAAAAAGCATATGTATCTACCCGATTGCCCAACCATTTTTTAAGTTTCATAGTCATAGTATTATTAAAAAAGTAAAAAATAACTAACTTCACGGTTATTAATTAAAAACCGAAAAGCATTTACAAATGAAAAAAACACTACTTTTTTTTGGTGTTATAATGTGTACGCTAACCTCCAACGCTCAACTTGACAAAGAGAAGTTTGAAAAAATATTTGACGAGGAGGTAAACGACTCAAAATACTCAGAACGGGAAAACCACTCAGGAGTATATCAGCATACAGCACCCCAACCTGTCCCCGAGTGGTTTATTAACCCTCCTGTATCCGAAAACGATTTTGTTTATTCCATTGGCATATCCGACCCCGAAATGGATACAACCGCAGCTTTTGAGATGGCTGTTTACAGAGCCCAAATAATGGCAAACGTACTACACAAAAGCACCACGCAACTGCTTTGCGATTTTTTTTTAAACGAAGAAAACAATACCACTAATATAGCATATGAGCACTTTTCAAGAGTAAATGCCAAAATTCCTTTTGAAGCTGAATTTGAAATTGCTGAAACTTACAGAAACAGTTTTGACGAAACAATGGTTTTAATAAAATACTACCCGAAAAAGAGGATAAAACACAACAATTTCAATAAAATAAAACTTGAACTCTACAAAAGCGAAATTGAATCAACCTCATATGGCAATCTCGAATCGGTATATGAATTGTGGGTTCAGGCAAACTCAATAGCAACCCCCGACCCCATGTTTTACCAAATAACCGAATTAGGCCCGCGCCACGATGTTGTAAGCTCCGTTGAAAATATTCAAAAAGATGTGCCTATTTATTCGCTCCGGTATAAGGGGATACCAACTGCCGACTCCGTAGGGCATTGCAATTTTTCGCACGGCTTATGGAAAGAGTATTTTAAATCGGTAGTACTGTTTATAATAAACAAAGCACGCGAAAAGCCCGAAAACATACAGCAAGTTAGCGACAGCTACCAAAAAAACTCGTTAGAAAAACTTACGCGCGGTATATCAATGAATAAAATGCGTTTTGTTTTAACAAATATCTCTGCGCTAAACAATGAATTGAAAATTGATTTAAAAGAGCTGCCTTTAAAATAGCCTTAATTGATACTATTATCCGTTAATTATCAATTTATTATACTCTAAATTCTATTCAATCAAAGCTCTACTGTCTCCAAAAAATTAGCTTTTAGAGGCAGCAAAAAAAAAAACGATAGCAAACAGGCAATCTTTTTTGTAATTTTTGGTTGCGTGTCGGCTTGTGCTAAATATGAAACATTCACGAATACTTTAAAAGTAAAACACTTTGTGAATAATTGTAAATTTGCTTGACTGTGTGGGCTGGTTATCTTTCTCTATCTGATTCTGATAAGTCTTTTTTATTCATCTTCACAGTTTGTTAACAATTGTACAACTTTGTACCAATAATAATAGCTTGATTTGTCAGGTTGCCTTTTTAAGCGGTTGAGGAAATTCCAATCATGGTTTTCAATACTTAATTCTTTTATGTCTTGCCCTTTGTAGTATTCAATTGGACTTAAATTATTGTATAATATTTTACATGCTAAATATGCTATCCTTGCCGATGCAGGTATTGCATCATCAATTCTGAAATTGCCAAGCATTAAGAATCCTGTACCAAAAGCTCTTATCCCTTTTTGAAGTTCTAAAAATTTTAATTTTTCATCAAATGTCCCACTACCTCTTTTGGCTAAAATTAAACATGTGTCAATAGTATCTTGAAGTGCTAATTTAGGGGTCAATTCTGTTTTGCTGTTAGCTTGTTTTCTATATTCAATTTCTTGTTTTGCAAAAGAGTCGAAACTTTTAGCAACCGTTTCGATACTATCTATTTTTTCAAAGAGTTTGCTTAAATCGAATAGTTGTTTGCAAATTTCCATTGAAAAAGGTTGATTGTCTGCTCCTTTGAAATATGGAATGCCAATTGTATTAGGTGCGAAAGCAGTAAGTTTGTCGCCTGTGATTGCATCAATAGTTGGTAAAATAACCAATGTTTCACTATTCGTTTCAATCCATTTTGTTTGAATTGGTTTCTCTGCTAATTCGGGATAAATGGAATCTTCTATCAAAATATCAAGTAGTATCGTTCCCGAGTATTTTCCTTTTATTGCAGAATCAAAAGAGAAGGAATAATGTGCTTTTGGCACTCCAGATTGATAACTGCGATGTTCATCTAATTCAAATGAATTAAAATTTGATGATTCTACTACTTTTTGCAAAATAGCTTCTAAAGTTTTTCTATCTGTATTGCAAATAATATCGATATCAATTGAGAACCGATTACCTTCTTCGAGTAAAATTACTAAGCTCGTGCCTCCTTTGAATACAAAATCAAGACCATTAGCCTTTATACGTTCCAATAAATGAAGTGCATAAACCATTTTTTCAAGAATTGCTTTATCTATTCGTTTATGCTCTTTCTGCTTCTTGAAAATATCCAACCATCCTTCTGTAAAACAATGTTCTTTTATCATTCGATTATGTCTTTTACAAGGTGGTACATATGGTTAGTCATGAACTGTTTAATACCTTGTTCTTTTTCTCTTCGTTTAGCGTAACTAAATAGTTTTGTATAGTTTAGCGTATAGTTTTTTAAGGCGTTTTCATATATTCGTATTAATTCGGCTCCTTGGTAAAAATAAAATAGCTTATCTTCGGTAAAAAGGTCAATTAATATTTTTTCAAGTAGGGGGGTGTAGAATTTTATTCTATTTTCTGTTCGTTTTAAAATTGGAGACCTTGTAATTAGTTTTTTTATGATAACAGGGTTTTGGGTTTCAGAAATATAAAAATCAATGGCTTTTTTATCAGGATTTAAATAGAAATTAAATTTAAAAGTATCTTTGAGTTTAAAAAAAAGCGATTCAACAAAATCTTTTTCAATTTCAATGATAATTAATTTTTTACTTGATTGATGTTGTGAGAATTCATTTATCCAATCAGTATCCCAAAGACAATATTTAACATCTTCAAATTGTTCAGAAATTACTTTGGCAAGTTTTAAAAGTTCTTTAGAAATATCAGTTATGTACTTTGGCTTGTATGAAATAGTGTAGTAACCTCTTTGAATCGATTTAATAATATCCCTGTTCTTAAGGTCATAAATCCTCCATCCAAAAGTACCTTCTTTTAAGTCAGGTTCAAAATATCTAAAAAAATCAAATAGCTCTCCTCTTGAGAAAGTATCTCTATTTTTAAATTCTTCTATTAATCTATTTTCAATAAATTTTGACATCCCAATTCTAATTTACGCCAAAGATAATAAATTTTGACGAATATTTGAAAACAAAAATACGCCAGTATATATGATAACTGGCAAATATTTGAAATTATATTTGGGGCAGAAGGAGAATTTTAGCTCTTTTGGGTTTTTAGGATTGCTTGTGTGGCAATCACTCAATTTAAGATTAAAAAATTGGGTAAAAATAAAACAACCTACACTCCTAAATTAGTAATTTTGCCACACTTACCGAGATAAATCAGGGTATTAATCTCATGCTATTATCAATTATTTTTCTCAATCCACTCCCTTGCATTTACAAAAGCTTTTAGCCACGGCGTTATCTCATGCAGCTTTTTATCCTCGGGGTAGTAGGCGCATTGCCATGGAAAAATAGCCCTTTCGGGATGCGGCATCATTGCCAAATGGCGCCCGTTGGCCGAGCAGATGCCTGCCGTGGCAAAAGGCGAGCCGTTTGGGTTTGCCGGATAAGCATTATTGCTGTATTTTACAGGTATATTGTATTTGCCCTCGTCATAAGGGAATTTGAATTTACCCTCGCCGTGCGCTACCCAAACACCAAGTTGCATACCCTCCATATTTTGGAGCATTACACTACTGTTTTTTTGTATGGTAACATTAATAAAGCCCGACTCGAATTTATGCGATGCGTTATGCAGCATTTTTGGTTTCTGCTCGTGGTTTTTATTAATTAAGCCAAGCTCAACCACCAACTGGCAACCGTTACAAATACCAAGGCTTAAAGTGTCGGGGCGTGCATAAAAATTATCGAGTGCCAGTTTTGCCTTTTCGTTATACAAAAATGCGCCTGCCCAGCCTTTTGCCGAACCAAGCACATCGGAGTTTGAAAAGCCTCCCACAAAAACAATCATGTTTACATCGGTTAAGTCCTCGCGCCCCGAAATTAGGTCAGTCATATGAACATCTTTAACGTCAAAGCCCGCCGCATATAGTGTATATGCCATTTCGCGGTCGCCGTTTACGCCTTTTTCGCGTATTATGGCGGCTTTTGTGCCCGTTGGTTTGCGGCGTTTTAAGTCTATGCCCAAATCGGCGGCTTTTCCGGTAAAACCGTTAAAACCCCATTTTAAGCTGTTGCTTTTGTATGAGTTGTACCGCTCTTTTGCCAACACACTACCCGACTGTTTAGTGTCTAACAGATAAGAAGTCTTATACCAAATATCCCTCAACTGCATCATGTTAAATGAATACTTTGCAGTACCGGTATTTACATTTACAATGCCAGCTTTTCCGAGTCCGCCGATATTTACAAACCCAATGCCACTATTATTTAATGCTTGTTCGGCCAGTACCGCATCTTTAACCTGAATAATGATGCCCGTATTTTCGGCAAACAAAACCTTGGCAGGGTCTTTTTCGCCCAACGCCGACAAATCGACATCAATACCCAGCGTATTATCGGCAAATACCATCTCAAGCAGAGTGGTAATCAAGCCTCCCGATGAAATATCATGGCCGGCCAATATTTGCCCATCATCAATAAGCGTTTGTATTGTGTTAAATGCCTTAACAAAATATGCGGCATCGGTAACGTCGGGGCAATCACTGCCCAGCCCGTTCAGTATTTGGGCAAATGCCGAGCCACCGAGTTTCCTGCTGTCTTTCGACAAATCGATATAAAAAAGCAGGGCATTATTAATATTTTGCAATACGGGCGTTACCGCCTTTTTAATATCTGTAACCTCGGCGGCACCCGATACAATAACAGTTCCGGGGGCATAAACCTTTTCGCCGTCTTTATATTTTTGTGTCATCGAAAGCGAGTCTTTGCCTGTTGGCACATTTATGCCCAGCTCAATGCAAAAATTGCTTAAAGCCTCAACCGCCTCGAACAAACGGGCATCTTCGCCCTCGTTTTTACAAGGCCACATCCAGTTTGCGCTTAACGAAACGCCTTTTATTTTATTATTGACAGGAGCCCAAACAATATTTGTTAAAGCCTCGGCCACAGCCAAACGCGAGCCTTTTGCCGCACTTAGCATTGCACTTACCGGTGCATGCCCAATTGAGGTTGAAACGCCATTTTTACCTTGATAGTCGAGTGCTACCACACCACAATTGTTTAATGGCAGATGCAATGGCCCTGCGTTTTGCTGCATTGCTATTTTTCCGGTAACCGACCTGTCCACTTTATTTGTAAGCCAGTCTTTACAACCAACCGATTCAAGCTGCAACAAGTTCTCAAGATGTTTTTGTATATCTTCTTGTTTGTAATTTAATTCTGAAAAACTGTTTGTTACCGTTTTATCGTCCATAATGGTTTTTGGCGGGTTGCCAAACATATCAAACAGCTGTAAGTCAATTGGTTTCGAGCCATCTTTTTCGTCAACAAAACTAAATTGCATGTCGCCGGTTGTTTCGCCGGCAATATACATTGGCGCACGCTCGCGGTCGGCAATTTTTTTCAAATGATCAATGTCTTTTTCCTTAATAACCAATCCCATACGCTCCTGCGATTCGTTTCCGGCAATCTCTTTTGCCGAAAGTGTAGGGTCGCCAATTGGCAGCTTGCGCACCTCAATTTTGCCACCTGTCTCCTCTACCAATTCCGACAGGCAGTTTAAATGCCCCCCCGCACCATGATCATGAATTGACACGATAGGATTTTTATCCTCTTCGCTTAAAGCGCGCACAGCATTTGCCACACGTTTTTGCATTTCAGGGTTTGAACGCTGCACGGCATTCAGCTCAATGGCATTTTTAAATTCTCCGGTATCAACCGACGAAACAGCGCCTCCGCCCATCCCTATGCGGTAGTTATCGCCACCCATAACAATTACCTTATCGCCCACATCGGGTTTATCTTTTAGGCAGTCGGCTTTTTTACCGTAGCCAACCCCTCCGGCAAGCATAATAACCTTGTCAAAACCAAACTTTTTATACGGCTCGTTATGCTCAAATGTCAAAACGCTTCCGCAGATAAGCGGTTGCCCGAATTTATTTCCAAAATCGCTGGCTCCGTTTGATGCTTTGGTAAGTATCTGCTGTGGCGTTTGGTAAAGCCACGGGCGGGCTTTTGATGCCTGCTCCCACTCACGCCCTTTTTCAAGTCGCGAATAGCTTGTCATATAAACGGCTGTGCCTGCAATGGGCATGCTGCCTTTTCCGCCTGCCATGCGGTCGCGGATTTCGCCACCGGTTCCGGTTGCCGCACCATTAAATGGCTCAACAGTTGTTGGAAAATTATGCGTTTCGGCTTTTAATGAATAAACCGATTCGTAATCTTTAACCTCAAAAAAATCGGCTTTGTCTTGCGTTTTTGGGGCAAACTGTTCAATTGTAGGACCTTGCATAAAGGCGCAATTGTCTTTATAGGCCGATATTACGCTGTTCCTGTTTGTATTGGTGGTTTTTCTTATTAGCTGAAACAGCGTCTCTTTTTTCTCTTGCCCGTCAATAATAAAAGTACCATTAAAAATTTTGTGCCTGCAATGCTCCGAATTTACCTGCGAAAACCCGAAAACCTCACTATCGGTCAGCTTGCGGTTCAATTTATTCGACAGCTTGTCTAAATACCCAACCTCATCACTATTTAAGGCCAACCCCTCCTGTTTGTTAAAAGCATCAATGTTATCAATGTAAATAACCGGCTCGGGTTCAATGTTTATTGTAAAAATATCCTGATTTAATTCATTATACAAAGCCCTTAGCATTGGGTCAAATTCAGGGTTGGCCGATTTGGCCTTTTCAAATTCTTCAATCCTTATAATGCCCAAAATATCCATATTTTGGGTAATTTCAACTGCATTTGTGCTCCATGGCGTAATCATCTCTTTGCGGGGGCCTATAAAAGTACCGCCAATAGTATTACTTTTAATAACCGTTGCCTCACCAAAAAGCCAGTTCAGTTTTAAAATATCGGCTGCGGGTATATTTGTTTGAGTTTGTGCGGCTATTATTTTGCCATCGGGGGTTTGAAAAAATGTAACCATGTCAGGAATAATTATTGAATATTAATTTCTTTAATATTGCGCAAATTTAACAAACTTCCGTAAAAAAAATACCATGCGCACATTAAAGGTTTTATAATGTTATTAACAGGGCTATTGTGTTTGTTAGCAAGATTGCCCAAAGCAAGCAAAAAGCAAAATGCAATAAGCTAATTATATAAATAATAACGGTTTATAGTAAGACTTAATATTTTTTTATTATATTTGGTAACATTAACCAAACTATATAACCATGGAAAAGTTACAGTTTTTTGCAAAAACAATTCTTATTGTTGTACCCATTTTTGTTTTAATAATAAGGCTTATTTTTAAAAGGAGTATTCTTGCCAAAATAGGCTATATTTTAATTGGTGTTGTGGTAATTGTAACCATTATAAGCTCGGCAATTGAGATGTACCACTTGCCTACATTAATTGGAGTACCAATTAGGTTAATAATAATTGTTGTTGCAATACTGTTGTTGAAAAAGGAGATTGATTTGCTGCACAATTTTAACAAAAAAATAGATAAAATATCAAATCTGGATATTTCGATTACAATTGATGAAAAATTTACCAACAGAAAAGATGAGTTTGGCGTTTTGGCAAGATCATTACAAAAAATGATACAAGAGTTAAATTCGATGGTAATACAGATACAGAAA
>CAYQPP010000091.1:0-12203 GCA_964419235.1 uncultured Bacteroidales bacterium | reverse complement strand
TAATATCCAGCACCATTGAATTGACAAACCTACTCTTCCCACTTTAAAATACGGCTTACAGCCTTTTGCCACCCATTGTAAAGCTTATTGCTTATTTCAGAAGGAACAGCAGGACTAAAGGTTTTTTCAATACTCCGTATATTGCTTAGCTCATCCTCGTCTTTCCAAAAACCTGTTGCCAGCCCTGCCAAAAAAGCAGCTCCCAAAGCAGTTGTCTCAATAATTTCGGGGCGTATTACCTCAGCATTTAAAATATCAGACTGAAATTGCATTAAATAATCATTGGCAGATGCTCCGCCGTCAACATCCAACTTTTTAATGGTACCGCCAAAATCTTTTTCCATGGCACTAATCACATCTTTGCTTTGATAAGCCAGCGACTCTAATGTGGCTTTAATAATATGTTTGTCGGTTATGCCAAGCGTTAGCCCCAAAATGCCTCCGCGCGCATACATATCCCAATAGGGTGCACCAAGCCCTGTAAAGGCAGGCACTACATAAACTCCCTCGGTGTCTTTTAAGTTTTCGGCAATATTTTGTGTCTCTTTGGCATCTGTAATAAGGTGTAGCGCATCGCGCAGCCATTTAATTGCAGCACCGGCAATAAAAACACTGCCTTCAAGGGCATAATGCGGCAAGCCCTTTTTTGTTTTGCAGGTAAGCGTTGTAAGCAAACCATGCTGCGAGCTGACTTTTTTTGTTCCCGTGTTCATTAAAATAAAACACCCCGTTCCATAAGTATTTTTTGCCAACCCCGCCTCAAAACTTGCCTGCCCGTAAAGTGCCGATTGCTGATCGCCGGCAATTCCGGCAATGGGTATTTCGCAACCATCAAAAATTCCGGCATATGTTACTGCTGCCCTCGAACTCGATTCAACAACAGTTGGCAACATTGACATAGGAATATCAAAACGCCCTAAAAGCTCACTATCCCACTCAAGTGATGCAATATTAAAAATTAAGGTTCGCGATGCATTTGAAAAATCAGTGATATGGTATTTCCCATTTGTTAAGTTCCAAATCAACCAAGTATCAACAGTGCCAAACAGCAGCTCGCCATTTTCTGCCTTTTTGCGGGCATGTTTAACATTGTTTAAAATCCAATGTATTTTGGTTGCCGAAAAGTAGCTGTCAACCACAAGCCCTGTTTTTTCCGATATTTTATCGCCCCACCCCTCATCTCTGAGTGTATTGCAAAAGTGCGATGTGCGTTTATCTTGCCAAACAATGGCATTATATATCGGCTTGCCTGTTTTTTTGTCCCAAACAATGGTTGTTTCGCGCTGGTTGGTTATGCCAATGGCTTGAATTTGTTCAGGCTTAATATTGTTATCATGCAAAACAGCTTTGGCAACTGCAAGCTGGCTCTCCCACATCTCAACAGGGTTTTGCTCAACCCAACCTGCATGTGGATAATACTGGGTAAACTCTTTTTGGGCAACGCCGGCAATACTTCCGGTTTTATCAAAAAGTATGGCTCGCGAGCTGCTTGTGCCTTGGTCGAGTGATAAAATAAATTTTTGCATGAAACTAATTTTCAGGAAAAATAAAAATTTTATCTAAGATATGCTAAAAAATAAGGCTACACAAAAAGAAGAGGCTGTCTAAAAAAATAAATTATAATTAAATTTTAGTGTTACCCAATTAATCCAATCATCTTATATAGAATTTCTACCGTTTTTTTTGTGCTATATACGACTCAAGGTGCCGCCTGGCTTTTGATTCGTAAATATCATTTATGGTAACCAGTATCCCTGTCTCTTCAACACCACCAAAATAAGGGTTTATGCTTGTGCCAAATACTTTCATGGTAGGCGACAGGTTTGCATAAGCATTTATCAGAGGTGGTATATTTTCGCCCAAATCGCGCACTTTTTTCGAGAGTATCTTATGGTCTTCCTGATAACTATTTCCTGTAAAAACTTGCGATAATTTTTTCTTGTCAATGTTTAACTCCAAAGGGTTTATCAGCTTAATAAGATGGTCGTTGCCGCCAAAATGTTTGTGTAAAAAGTAAATAATCATGTTGCGGGCATCTTTGTTATAATTTTGGTACATGGTTACTTTGCCAAAAAAATACTTTATCTCGGGGTTATCAATAACCAACGAGCCTAATCCGTCCCAAAGGTTATCGAGGGCAAATAGCCCGCGCCGCCCTGCATTTGTAGCCTGTTTTGCCGGTACCACAAACGATCGCCCCAATTCAATAAAATAGGGCAAATATTCATTTTTAAATTCATCGGAGTAATGAAACAGGCGCGAAGTAGCCAATACAGGATTACCATCACTGTCAACAGGAGCCTCTTTGCTCAAAATAAACCGGTAACCGCCTAAAATCTCCCTTTCGGCAGGACTCCAAACAATAAGCTGTTTATAAGGTTTATCGGCTAAATCATATTTATCAATATCAATAGATTTGCCTGTTCCGCCGCCTGCCATCCTAAAGGTTATTTCGCGCAACCGCCCAACCTCATTAATTAAATTGGGCGAGCTATGGTGAGAGAATATATATATTTCGTTATCGCCAAAATTTGTAGTCCTTACAAACTTATCGGGTGTTAACTCTTTTTCAAGCAAATGTGTATCAACCGCATCAATTATCTTTTCCATGCTTGTAATTAAAATTCATTTAGTTTTTTATTCCAATTCGTATGTCTTATTTCTGATAAACTCTGTCCACTCAATAATGGTTTTCGATTTATCAAATGTTTGCCATGGAATTGGTTTTCCAAAGGTAATAATTAAATCTTTATTTTTTTGCTTAGCCATTTCATCAACAAGAAAAAGCATCTCAATGTTTACCTTTAACCCTATTGTTTTTCTAAAATTTGACAAATTGTAGAAAAAATTTGAGTTTTTCCCGTTCATGTGAACGGGCACAACATCGCGCTTGTGTTTTATCGCTTGGGTAAGAAAACTTTTTTTCCACTCTAAGTCTGATATTTTTCCTTTGGTTTTACGCGAGCATAACCCTGCAGGAAAATAGAGTAGCGGAAAATCAGATTTAAAAGCATCGTCAATAGCCTTAATAGCTTCGCGCGATTGTTTGCCATGTTTGTTTATGGGGATAAAAACACGGTTTAGTGCAGGTACATTTAATAAAAGATCGTTTACCGGAAACCGCACCTCGCCATATATGTCGTTTACAACTTGAACAAAAGCCATACCGTCGAGCCCGCCAAGTGGATGGTTTGCAACAAAAACCATTCGTTTATTATCAGGCGGTAAATTCTCTTTCCCTTTTACTATAACATTAACTCCTAAATATTTTATGCTGTTTTCGGCAAATTCATGAGGTTGCTTATCGTAATTATTTGTAATAATATAATTAAGTTTGTCTTGATGGATAATACGTTTTAGCCATTTTATAACAAATGATGGTATTATTTTCAATAATCTCGGATTCTTCTCCTTAATCACCTTTTCGAGGTCAATTTTCGGAATAGTTGTGTTTTCATTTTTTTGCATCTCAAACATTTAGTATTTTAGTAACGAAAAATACATAAAAAGTTTGAATTTATAAGAGGTAATTTACGATAAACTAAAAAAATGCCCGAAAAAGAAGTTGATAAAAATTTGTGCTATATTGTAGCCTGTATAATGCAGAAATTAATAATTGAAATTATTTATATAGTTGAAAATAAACACGCTAAATTAAAATATAATGTTTGTTTGCAAAATATTGCTTAAACTGTAACCTACTAATAATTAACAACTATCAACCAAACGACAAAGTTTCCCGAAATAAATTCGGGACATGTAATGAATTAATCAGAGTAGGTTATAAAAAGCACTGGCTATAAATAATTTTAACACAAAAGGTTTTAAACAAAGTTATGGTACAAAACAAAACAGAACTTAATACAAGCTATTATTTAATTAATGAAAAAATACTGAATTTAATAACATTGGTTATAGCCGTTATAGGTTTGCCTTTGCTAATTTTTTCTTTTTTTCTTTTTTTTGACAGCATTTATAAACCTGTTTTCTTTTTATACCTTGTTAGCACAACCATGTTTTGGCTGTTATTTTTGTTCAGAAAAAAAATTGAACAAAAACAGAGGATGCTAACGGTTGCTATTTTATTAATAGTAGTATCGATACCATCAATATATGTAATGGGCTCAAATGGAATATGGGGTTTTTTGCTAATACTCTATTCATTTGTAATTAGTTTATTATATGGGCGAAAAGGTGGTTTGCTAAGTGTTGCGTATAGCATAATATACATAAGTTTGTTTGGCTATTTTTTTATATTAAATCCAATAAATATTACCCCTGCCATTCCAATTATTAAAAACGAAATATTTATACTATTACTGTTCCGCAGTATGCTAATAGTAACAATATCGCTTATAATAGTATATTCTGTTAGCAAGTTTCGCAATTATTATTCTGAGGCATTAAATAATTTAATTAAAGCAAAACAAGACAGCGAAGAGAACGAAGCAAAATATAAACAGCTTTCGGTTGCAACTTTTGAGGGAATTGTTTTACACGAAAAAGGCATTGCTTTTGATATTAACCAATCGCTTGAGAAAATGTTTGGCTACTCGCGCAATGAAATAATTGGTAAAAATGTTATTAAAGAGTTTATATGCAAAGAGTACCACGAAACCATTTATAAAAATATTGCAAGACAATACACACTCCCTTACGAGATTGAAGGTATAAAAAAAGATGGCACAAGAATACCACTTGAGGTTGAAGCAAAGTATATAAAAAAATATAGCGGCGAGGGAAATATCCATGTTGTTGCCCTTAGAAATATTAGCCAGCGTAAAAAAGCCGAGAAAGAGATAAAAAAACTATCGACAGCAGTAGAGCAAAGCGCAAATGCAATTATAATTACCAACATTGACGGCAAAATTGAGTATGCAAACCATAGTTTTACCAATATTACAGGCTATACAGCAAAAGAGGTAATAGGCACTATACCAAGGATTTTGGAGAAAGAGGCACATTCAGGAAAATCATTTGCCAAAATGCAAGAAGCTATGGCATCCGGCAAGGTTTGGAAAGGAGAATTCCATAACAAAACAAAAAGCGGCAACCTATATTGGGAAGAAAACACAATTATGCCCATTATCGAAGGCGATAAAAAAATTGTAAACCACATTATTATTAAAGAAGATATATCGTTACGAAAAAAAGCCGAAGAAGAACTTAAAAAACAAAATGAAGAGTATGCTTCGTTAAACGAAGAGTACAAAACAATAAACGAAGAGCTGATTGTTGCAAAAGAAAAAGCTGAAGAAAGCGACAAACTGAAAACCGACTTTATAAATAACATGAGCCATGAAATAAGAACCCCTATGAACGGTATTTTTGGGTTTTCAAATTTATTGAGCAATGATGAATTGACTGATAAAAAAAAGCAGCAGTATATCAGTATTATTCAAAATAGCGGCAGAAGGCTGATGAGAATTATTGACGACATTTTGGAAATTTCAAAACTGGGAACCAACAAAGTAAAAATTATTGAGCAAGAAATATGCTTAAACGACCTGCTGCTTGAGCAGTTCTCAATTTTTGATATTAAAGCAAACGAGAATAAAATACCCCTTTACATAAAAAAAGGGCTGCCTGACAAAGAGAGCACAATATTTTGCGACGAAATAAAACTAAACAAGATATTAGGCAATTTGTTAGAAAACGCACTTAAATTTACAACTGAAGGGTTTATTGAATTTGGCTACCGCCTAAAAAACGACAAAGAGCTGGAAATATATGTAAAAGATACAGGCGTAGGGATAAACCCTGAAAATCAAACATCAATATTTAACCGCTTTTCGCAAGCAGAAAAAGAATTATCACAAAACCTCGGGGGGCTTGGGCTTGGACTATCAATAGCAATGGAAAATGCCAAACTGCTTAATGGCAGCATTACCCTTAAATCTGAAAAAGGGAAAGGCTCAACATTTTTTGTTGCAATTCCGTATAAACCGGTATATACCAACAAAAAGCCGTTAAACAAAAGCAAAAAAACCTATACCGTATTAGTAGCCGAAAATGAAGATATCAATTATTTATACATTGATACCTTGCTTAATGAGAGCAGTTTAAATATTAAAGTGCTACATGCAAAACACGGTCAAGAGGCTGTTGAAATGTGCAAGGGTAATTTTGAAATAGACCTTATTTTAATGGATATAAAAATGCCGGTAATGGATGGCTTAAAAGCTACAAAACAGATAAAACAGATGAACCTTAAAGCACCAATAATAGCACAAACAGCCTATTCAACAAAGAAAGACCGAGAAGATGCATTTTTAGCGGGGTGCGATGATTTTATATCAAAGCCGATCAATAAAAAGGAGTTTGATAAAATCATCAAGAGGTTCCTTGTAAAAAATTAACTGTTTTGGCAGGCTATTTAGGCAATTGAAAATCAAATTATATAAAGATGAAAAAAATATTAAAAGTACTGTTGTATATCTTTTTGAGCGTTATTTTTTTGGTAGTGGCACTAACCGTTGCTTCAAAACTGTTAGAGAATAAAATAGCCGATGCTGCATTAATACGTATTAGCGAAGTTATTGAAGCTCCTGTTGAGATTGAAAATGTGTCGTTTAACCTACTCCGTAAATTTCCGCTTGCCACAATAGAGCTTAACGGAATATCACTAAAACCCCATGTTGATTCATTGGCAGCCGACACCGCCAGCGTATTAAAACAGCCAATATTTAAACTGGGCAAAATATATGTATCGGTACGTACAAAAGCTTTAATGGATAACGAGTTTGAAGTAATTAAGGTTGAAGTTATTGATGCCGATATTAGGTATCTCATTAATGCCGACAGCATAAGCAATATCGATTTTTTAATACCCCCTGCCGATACAACTTTGATTGAAGATGATACAAAAGACACCGACACAACTGCCCTACCCATGGCATTTACCCTAAAAGAGTTAACCCTTAAAAATATAAATCTATATTACAACGACAGCACCACATTAACCAAGGCGAGCGTTAATATCCCCGAAATAAAATTAAACGGTAAGCTCAAAGGCGAAAACATAAAAGGAAAAGTGCGCGGGAGCATCAACATATCAGGAGTTGAATTTCCGGAAACAAACATCTCCCTTATGGAGAAGGCCAACATCGGGTTTGATATAAAATACTCGGGCGACTCGGTTACAGTCAACCAATTTATAATTGAAACCGACGGTGCCGAAATATCGCTTAACGGAAACGCCATAATTAACGACGAAATTAAACTTGACTTAAACCTCAACAGCTCGCGTTTTGACATAGGCGAGCTTATTAAATATGCCCCTTCGGCAATATTAAAAGAATATGGCGTTGATGTTGCCAAAGGCATAATTAAGGTAAACGCAAAAGTTAAGGGCGAATACTCCGAAACCGAAATGCCCCGCGTTGACATGAATATTACAATGGAACAAGGCAGGATTGCCGCCATGGGCTACCCCGAACTTAAAAACCTATCATTTGCCGGACAAATAACCAACGGCGGTTTACAAAACAACAAAACAACGGCGGTAAGCTTCAATAAATTTCATGTTGAAATAGGCAAAAGCAAAGTCGATTTGGCATTTGACGTAAGCAACCTCGACCATTTGAACTATAAGGTAAACACAAACATGGATATAAACATATCCGATTTTAAAGATTTTATACCCGACTCTACCGTACAATCAATTACCGGAAGGGTTACAGCAAAAATGTTTACGCGAGGCAGGCTGCCCGACTCGATAGGCGACGATTTTACCGATTATATAATGGCAAACAGCCGTGCCGACATAACCCTCCATAATTTTAATATTGTGGTTGACACATCGTTGTCGGTTAAATCGTTTAACGCCAAAATGAGATACCGCCCAAACAGCTTTAAAATATCGGCACTATCGGTTATGGTGCCCGAGTACAAGGTAAACATAAAAAACTCGTATGTAAACACCACTTTTACCGGCAGCATAAATAATTTGCAAAGCATGGCAGTTAACATAAAACCTTTACATATTGAGCTTAACAACAGTAAAATACACGTCAATATGGAGCTTGACAACCTTGAAATACCTACTTACAAATATAACAGCGAAATAACACTCAACTTGGACGGGCTAAAACCAATGCTGCCCGATACACTGTTTACCGAGCTGTCGGGCGAGTTTTACTCCAAAATAAGCTCACACGGAACAATAAACCCCGACTCGGTTGAGCAGCAAGTTAATGCCCTTGTGTTTGAAAACAGCGGATTTTTAATGAAAGCAACCAATATTAATGTAGCAATGCCCGACGACCCCTTAGCGGGAGTCAAAAATTTTTCGGCAACCATTGCAATGGAATCCGATACGATAAAAATTGACAAGCTGAGCGGCAACTACAACGGAATGGACTTTTGGATGGACTCTACACAAATTTGGAACGTGTATAAAACCATTATGCAAGAGCAGCGCGACAAAGAGCTTATTGTGCAAACAAACATAAGGTTGGGCGATATTACAAACGAATTTATGGCAATGTTTATGCCCCCCGACTCAACAACCACTAATAGTAATAATGAAACAGATGCCATTGAACAAAGCAATGCAAATATTGCTGAAAGTACAAACCAAACTACCGAAACACAAAATATTGCAGAATCTGCCGATACGGCAACAAACCAAGGGTTATTGCCAAATTTTGAAGAGCTTGGCGTTCCGCACTTTCTTATTCGCGGAAAATTTGCAGTAAACAGCGTCGAATATGAAAAAAACTTAATAAATGATATATCACTGAAATTCCGCCTTGCCGACAGCCTTTACGTAATTGACCAGTTTAAACTTAAAATGTGCGGCGGCGACATAAACACATCACTAAAATTTGATGCACGCAAATGGGAAAAACCCGTTGTTGACGTTAAGAATTTTATTACCGATTTGGATGTTAAAAAATTATTAATGGACAACGATAATTTTGGAGATACCGCCCTAACATACGAAAAAGTCAGCGGAATACTTACAAGCGAACTCAATGTCAGAGTATTTTTTATAGGAGATTCGGTACCAACCAATAAAATAAGGGTTAAAGGCCATATGACAATAGAAAATGGGCATATTTACGACTATAAACCCTTGGTTGAACTATCGACAAGCATAGGAGGGCTAAAAGAGCTTGATAAACTCGATTTTAACACCCTAAAAACAAGTATTTTTATGTTTAAAGATAAAATATACATACCCAAAACCGATGTTGTAAGCTCGGCCCTCGATATTTCGGCTTTTGCAATGCAAAGTATGCAAGACGATTACGAGTACCACTTGGTGCTGCACCTTGGCGACGTTTTAACAGGAAAATCGGATAAGCTGATGAAACAACAGGCAAAACAAAACAAAAAAGACGGCGGAACCGTTGACAGAAAAGGATTGAACCTTGTTGCTTTGCATATTGGCGATAAAAGCAAATATGGGTTTGACAACGAAAAGTTGAAAACCAAAATGGAAAAAACGATAAAAAGGCAAAACTCGTTTCTTAACCTGCTGTTTGAGCCATCGTTGGTTAATTTTAGCACCGATATGGACAGGACAGCAAAGTTTAAAAATAAAAAACAATAATAAAATAAACAACAAAAATATTTAAAACAAGTCTGTTAGGTCTTTAAAAAATAATTGATGAAACTAAGCAAGAGGTTTATTCCATTTTTAATAATATTTATAATCGCAACTTCTTTTATTCTTTATGTGGTTTTAAATAAAAAGGAAATCCCCAAAACTATTAAAACAATACCGCATAGCGATTTAGATATAGTTTATGGCTCCGATTCGGCATCGATAAGCATTGTAATGTTTTCAGACTATAACTGTAATTATTGCACAAAATTTCTTATAAATGTTTTCCCACTTATTGAATCAAAATATATAAATACCGGAAAAGTTAAGTTTATTATCAAACTAATCAGTTTTTCAAGCAACCCTTATTTAATTAAATCGTATAAAACAGTTGTTTGCTTAAACAAATATGGCAATTTTGATGAACTTAACAAGCTACTGCTGTTAGAGGGGCAAACAATTTATACTGAGCAGTTTAACAATTTAGTTGAAGGCTATATCGAAAGAAATACTTTTTTTGCAGAGTGCATGGTAAATGGAGTTGCTGAAGGGTATTTGAATGATAACATGAAACAGTTTATTAAATACGGATTTACCGGAACGCCAACATTTGTAATAAACAATAAGGTTTATTCGGGGTTTATAGGGTATAAACATTTTAGTAAAATAATCAATAAAGAATTATGAGTATCTTTAACTTATAATTTTGCCTTTAACAGAAGTTGTTTTTATATTGAATAGAATAAATATATTATTAATTAAAACAGATTAGAGATGAAAAAGAATTTCCTTTTATTATGCCAGCTTTTTTTAGGGCTGAGCTTGTTATTATCGTCTTGCGAAGAGAAAGTTGAGGATACCTGTTCAAACGAAATAGGCGATATTGGTGATGATTATAACTGTGATGTGCCTGTTATGCCTCAAATTTGTACCGTTGATGGTGTTGATGACCATTGGATACTTGATGGTGTTGAATATTCGTGTAATGGCGATTGTACTAATATTCCTCAAGAATTAGTTGATGCAATTCTTGAAAAAGATGGTTGCGGTACTAAAAAATCATTAGATTTAAAGTCGATAAACATAAACATATCAAAACGGGCTGAGGTTATTTTGGCAAATTTAAGATCAGAATCGGTATTGTGTAATAACTAAAGCAATAATTATATTATAAGGCTGTAAAAATTAATAATAGTCGGGGCTCGACTTTTTAATTACAAGCAATTAAAATATTACATTTTCACAAATTATAGTCGAGCCCCGACTTTTTTAGATATTCTTATACCAATTGTAACACCGCCCTCTGGGCGGTTGTAATTACCGCCCAGAGGGCGGTGTTACGTAAGTTATACTATAGAAGAAACCTAATCGCTTTAATAAAGAAAATTCTTAAAGTTGAAAATCGGATTTTCATTATTTTACCCCTCTATCAACCAACAATTGCTGGTTAATATCTCCCCTGAAAATTAAGGAAGAATATATAAAATCCCAAAGCAAATTCTTTTGATTAAAATAAACAACCTCGCTGCAAACAGACAAGATATCAATTTTATATACAATACCATGTTTTGCAGCAAGCTGCAAGGAACCTGCCTTACCGTACAACTTTGGCAGGCAGATAAAACCCACAAGTGTGGGATTTAGGAAAACACCAATAAAATTTTTGCTTATCTAAAACTATTTTAAGATTTTTAAGAGGCAACACAAATTTTAATAAACTAACGGTATATTCAGAAAAAGCCCTTCTTCAATTTTCTGAGCTTTTTTTCTAAAGCATCGCCCCTAAGGTTTAGGGCAACAATAGTGCCTTCGCCATCAATTAAAAAACTTGCCGGCACACTTTTTATACTATAAGTTTTTGCCGCGGCATTAAGCCAACCCTTAAGGTCGCTAACATGATAAGGCCAAATAAGACCGTCTTTTTTTACCGCCTCGGCCCATTTGTCTTTTTTAGCATCAAACGATACGCTAAACACGGTAAAGCCCTGTCCGTTTTTAAAACTTGCATCCTTATACTTATTATATGCCTTAATAATATTAGGGTTCTCCCTTCGGCATGGGGCACACCACGATGCCCAAAAATCGACCAACACCATCTGCCCTTTTAACGACGACAGCCTTAAAGTATCGCCATTCAAGGAGTTTTGCACAATATCAGGTGCCTTGTCGCCTATTTTAAGCCCTTGCCCATAAGTGTTGGCTATAATTATTGAAAATAAAGTTAGTATCGCAAATTTATACTTCATAAAACTAAATTTTAACTGACTAAAAACTATTATAAACTGATAAATACTAAGCTATTATATTGTAGATAGTATATGTTATTTATCATATTTATCATATTGGTTTCATATCTATATTTGGTGCATAGTTAATAATTATTATTTAAACAAAAAACTCCTGCAAAATGAAAACAAGTTTTTTGCTGCTTACCATTTTACTGTACGTTATTCATCAAACAGCTTTTACGGCAATAGATAAACTACAAAACTGCGTGTAAGCAGAGATAACAGCACATCCGATTGACAAAATTCAAAAACATATAATAATATTTTATTTAAAAGTCATGAAAAACAAATTATTCTTTTTAACAGCTATTATTGCTTTTTCACAAAACATAAAAGCACAACATATTAATTTTGAACGCCGT
>CAYQPP010000090.1:2729-12240 GCA_964419235.1 uncultured Bacteroidales bacterium | reverse complement strand
GCAAATGTATATTCGCAGCTCAGTTGCTCAGGCAGGTATTGAGGCATTATATTCATCTAACGCCGAATTCCTTAGTAGTGATGCAGCCATCAAAGTATATATTGATCAAGAGGGTAAAGACAACCCACTTTATGCCTCGAATGTGCGCAAATTAAATGTTGGTACAAACTTGCGGGTTAGTGCTACTCTATATCGTTATTTAGAGGCAAATGCCGACCCAAGATTAGCACACTATTGTGATGGCAGCAACCCAATGCCACAAGGTGGTTTTAATATACCATCTACTAAATTAGTACCAACAAGCGTTAGTGTGTTTGTTCAAAAAGCTACTGATACTGTTTACTTTATTAGTGAGGTTGAAAGCTATTTATTACAAGCTGAGGTTATTGCACAAGGATGGGGTAGTGGCAATGATAAAGATTTGTATGATGCAGCTGTTTCAGCAGCTTTTAATCGTTATGGCGATGATGCATCAACTTTTATTGCAGTCGGTGGAGTATATGAATATCCTTCAACAGGCACATTTGAAGTTAAGCAAGAAGCTATAATGATGGCTAAATGGGCAGCATTTGCAGGTTCACAAAGCATTGAAATGTTTTTTGAAACTAACAGAACTCATTACCCATTAATTAGTACCATTCCGTCATGGGAAAATAATGCTTATAACAGTTCATATATAGGTGGTAGATTGACATATTCTTTAGAAGGATTAACTAATGGGAATTTCCCAAAACGTATGATCTACCCTCAGGATGAAGTAAATTTGAATACAAATTTCCCTGGGCAAACAATAATTACTGATAAAGTTTGGTGGGATTCAAAATAATTTAATAAATTAAAGATATGAGAACAAAAACATTATTAATAAGTCTTTTATTTGTTGCTTTGCTATTTGGCATGGCATCATGTGAAAAAGATCATGATTCTTCAGAAGGATTATCAACAATCACATATTTTCCTGAATTCACTATGACTGGTGATGCTGAAATGTTTTTAAATAAAGGAGGTTCATTTACCGATCCTGGTGTTAAAGCAATGGAAAAAGGAAAAGAAATAGATGTATCCGTTAATGTAACTGGTGCATATAGCGGTTATAACGGTGATGAAGTAGAAACTAACGTAGTAGATAATTATACAGTTTCTTATTCTGCAATTAATAGTGATGGGTATCCAGGAAAAACAAAAAGAGCAGTTTGGGTTTTTGAAGATGGCGATTTAACTACGGGTCTGCAGGGGCTATATACAACAACAATTGTTAGAGATGGTACTCCTGCTTTTACTAATGTGCCATATGTTTTGATTTGGAGCCTATCTGCTACAACTTTTGAACTTCAATGTGGTGTTGGAGGTTATTATGATGTTGGTAAAGCTTATGGACCAGGTTATGCAGCTAGGGGTGCTGTTGTAACTGTAAACAACTTAGCAACAAATGATTTTTCTGTTACAGATGCAAAATTCCCTTTATGGGGAAATACTGTTACAATTACTGGTTTTACTGTTGATGCTTTGGCTAAAACCATTAGCTACACAGGAACTGGTGATTGGGGATCTGTTTTTGAAGTTACTTTGACACAAGTTGAAAAATAAATTTAAAAAAATAATGATATGAAAAAAATAATTTATTTATTAATTATATTTGGTTTTATTATAGCAACAAATTCATGTAGTAAATTATATGATTGGAATGAGCAAGAAGAACCAGAGATACAGCATTCTTCAATTTGGCCTTTGTCTGGTGAATGGTACGTTGTTTATCGTTTTGACAATGGCACAGGTGTTATTGATGACCACAACGGTGTAGGACATGTAAAATTATTTACTACAAATACGGCAAATAATGATGCAAATAAATTTTGGATTAGTGATGGAGGCAATATTTCTAAGACTAATTCTAATTTTTGGAACTACTCAGTTAAAGCGGATTGTAATATTGGAACGAAATCTTTTTCAGGAACAGATTTAGTAAATACCGCTATCGCTAGTGATACTTTGTACAACATAAATATTAATATTACCAATGGTAAAGTAATAGTTGGTGGAGGAAAATCACCATCAGGAGTTGTTGCCGATAGTATTTATTTTGAAATAAGCTTTGAAGATGATAATCCATCAGATAGAATTTATCAATGTTCTGGAATTAGAAGAACTGGTTTTCTTGAAGATGAGTACTAATAAACTATAAAAAAAGGTTGCCGTAGGCAACCTTTTTTTATGTTCAATATTTAGGATTAATTAAAAAAAATTTACCATTTTTCAAATTGATAATTTTATACTAATGTAGTTTTGAACAACAAAATCCTTTTAGTTGGGAATTATAAAGAGTATTTTGATTTAATCAACAAATCGGACAGTAAATACAATGTGTTTACCTTAAAAAACGTTAAGCATATCTATTCATTTGTTTTAAAACAGCAGGTCGATTTAATAATATTGATTATTGAAGATAATTTTTTTGAAGATGTAAGTGCCATTGAAACACTAAAAAACAATGAAGACCAAAAAGATATACCTGTAATTATCATTGACAAATCGCATTTCTTTATCCCAAACAATATACAATTGGCTTTTCAATCAGGTGTTACCGAATACCTGAAAGGCAATATCGACGAAATTGAACTATCAAGCCGGATAGAAAATCAGTTAAGAGGGTTTAAGCGTATAAGCGAAATTCAAGAAGAGAATACCGTAAACAAAGAGGTTTTAAAACTTATGGACAAACTTGTCCTTTTTATGGACAAGGCCGACAACTCATTTATAATACTTGACAGCAAAGGTGAAATAGAGTGGGTTAACGATGGTTTTAGCCGCTTATATGGCTATTCTGTCGATGAGTTTAAAAGAAAATTCGGGCGTACTGTTTTTGATGCAAGCAAAAATTCCGAAATAAGCCGGAAAGTCGAAAAGTGCATAAAAACAAAAAAATCGGTCAATTATGTAGCCGAATGCCAAACGCGCTCAGGCGAATTCAAATGGATTCAAACAACGTTTACACCAATTATTTCACCAACAGGAACAATAGAGAGGTTTATTGCCATTGAAACCGATATAACAAAACTTAAGGAGACCGAGGAGGCGTTAAATCAAAAAAACGAGTATATGATTGCACTTACAAACCATCTTAAAAGTGCCAATACATTACTTGAAGAGCAACAGCGCGAAATAAACCAGCAAAATAAAGCTATTGAAGAGGAGCGTAAAAAATCAGAAGATCTGCTTCTGAATATATTGCCCTTTGAGGTAGCTCGTCAATTAAAATCAAAAGGAAAAGCTAAACCAAAAGCGTTCAAATCAACTACTGTTTTGTTTCTTGATTTTGCAGGCTTTACAAAGCTAACTAAAAACCTCTCGCCAATTGATTTGGTTTCAGCATTAGATTCATACTTTAGAAGTTTTGATGATATTGTTGACAGGCATTTTGTAGAGAAAATTAAAACCATTGGCGATGCATATATGTGTGTTGGAGGTGTGCCATTACGTAATCGCAGTAATGCATTTAATGTGGTTTTAGCTGGCCTTGAGATGCAAAAAGTTGTTGGCGAATTAGTTGAAGAGACAAAAACACCCGAAGGGTTAGAGTGGCACTGTAGAATCGGAATCCACACAGGACCTGTAATGGCCGGAGTGGTTGGAAAAAATAAGTATATATACGATATTTGGGGTAATACCGTAAATATTGCAGCCCGTTTGCAAGAGGAGAGTGAGGTTGGTATGGTAAATATTTCAGGCGATACATACGAAATTATTCAAGATTATTTTGATTGTACATACCGCGGCAGAATTGCTATGAAAAAGGCCGATGATGCCGATATGTATTTTGTTAACCGATTAAAACCTGAATATTCAAAAGATAAATTAGGTTTAGAACCAAACGATGTTTTTGCAAAAATGCTGAATGCTTTATAGAGATTCTATTTTAGCACTTTTATTTCCTTTTATTTTTCTATCTTGAAACTATTGATAAAAACCATATTACTAATACTTCCATTAATTTTTACAAGTGCATTAATTGATAACAATACTCCAAATAATTTCCGCTCAAAAAAACTTGCATCGCCAATTGAATTAATAGAATCGGCATGGATTGACTCTTTAATGAGCACAATGACACTTGAAGAAAAAGTGGCACAGCTTTTCATGATACCCGTTTATGCCAACCAAAACCGATATTACGAACAAAAATTAATTGATTTGGTTAGCTCAAAACAAATTGGCGGAATTATATTAATGAAAGGTAGCCCGTATAACCAAACTGTTTTAACAAACAAGCTGCAAAGCGTATCAAATGTGCCGTTAATGGTTTCAATTGACGGCGAATGGGGCTTGGCAATGCGCACCGACAGCATTGAGCCTTTTCCTAAAGCAATGGCATTGGGAGCAGTTAGTAACGATCAATTAGTTTTTGATTTAGGGTATGATATAGCCCGTCAATGCAGGCGTATGGGAATACATATAAATTTTGCGCCGGTGCTCGATATAAACAGCAATTACAATAACCCTATTATTAACATGCGCGCTTTTGGCGACAATAAAAAAAACGTGGCACGCAAAGGGCTTGCTTATGCAATAGGTATGCAAAATAATGGTGTGCTTGCAGTAGGGAAACATTTTCCCGGGCACGGCAGTACAAGTACCGATTCGCACAAAACAATGCCAACAATCTATCTGTCAAAAGAGCAACTTGTGAATAACGACATGTTTCCTTTTAAAAAACTTATACAAAATGAGTTAGGCGGCATTATGGTAGCGCATATTGCTGTCCCTTCGCTCAATTCGCAATTAAACCGTCCGGCCTCGTTTTCATCAATTGTAATTGATACTATTTTAAAAAAGCAGATGGGCTTTAAAGGGTTGGTTTTTACCGATGCTCTTAACATGAAAGGGGCAACAAAAAATATTGAACACGGGCAAATTGAAGTAGAGGCTCTGTTGGCCGGAAATGATGTTCTGCTTTACCCCGAAAATATTAAGGCGGGCATAAGTGCAGTTATTTATGCAGTACATAAAGGAGTTATTGACGAAGAAAAAATAGATGAAAAATGTTTAAAGGTTTTAAAGGCAAAACAGTGGTTCGGGCTCAATAATTACCGCCCAACCAAAACAGATAACCTTTTAAACGACATCAACTCATCGGCATCAAAATATTTAAAACAAAAAATTGTCGAGGCTTCAATTACGCTTATTAAAAATAGTGGTGATTTATTGCCTTTTAAGCAGCTTAACAAAAAGCGGATACTATGCATATCAATGGGGGCAAAGCCGTCAAATGTATTTCAAAAATATTTAACAAAATATACCCGTGTTGATACCATTAGTTGCTCAAAATGGCCGAGTAAAAATGAGGTTCAAGCCATTTTAGATACAGTAAAAGGTTATACACATGTAATAATTGGACAGCACGGGGTTAGTGAATGGCCATTTAGGCACTTTAAGTTGTCAGAGTCAAATATTGCCCTTGCTGAGCAAATTGCGGCCTTAAAACCCACAATACTCGGTTTTTTCGGAAACCCTTATGCATTAAGATACTACAAAAGCTTAAATATGTTTAAATCGGTGTTGTTGGGTTATAGCGATGAATATTTGACACAAAAGTTTTTGGCACAATCAATTTTTGGGGGTATCGGGGTGCACGGCGTACTGCCTGTAACCATAAATAATAATTTTCCCTCAGGTACAGGTCTGTTTTATAATGCCAACCGAATTAAGTATTCTGCACCATGTGAATTAGGTTTGTCTGATACGGCATTTGTTAAAGTTGATTCTATAGCACAAAAAGCAATTGAGATTGGAGCTATACCGGGCTGTCAAATTTTTTATGTAAAAAAAGGTAAGGTAATTTATAACAAAAATTTTGGTTACCACACATATAAAAACGAGGTTAAGGTAAATTCAACCGATATTTATGACATTGCCTCGGTTACAAAGGTTGCAGCCACTACTATGTTGCTAATGCATATGTTCGAGTCGAACCAAATTGACTTAACTGCAAAGCTGTCAAAATATTTACCCGAGTTGGATAACACCGACAAAAAAAAGATGCATATAAATCAAATATTGGCACACCATTCGGGTTTACATTCATGGATTCCTTTTTATAGGAATACCTTAACCGGTAATGGCGAATTAAGGGCTGATTTGTATAAGTCTGATTCGAGCAAACAATATTCTGTTAAGGTAGGCGAGGGTATTTTTATGAGAAATGATTACGTCGATTCTGTTTTTCAGGCAATTATTGACACTCCCTTATATCATAAAAAAAAGTATAGGTATAGCGATTTGGGATTTTATTTAATGGCAAAGCTTATAAATAAAAAAACCGGAAATGCGCTTGATGTTTACGCCGATAATTATTACTACTCTCCGTTAGGAATGAATTTTACCGTTTACAACCCTTGGCGTTTTAAAAAATACTTTACAATTGTGCCGTCTGAAGATGACAAGATATTTAGGAAACAGGTAATTATAGGATACGTTAACGACCCCGGTGCTGCAATGTTAGGTGGTGTGTCAGGCCATGCAGGGTTGTTTTCAAATGCAAACGATTTGGGCAAGCTGGGGCAATTATTGTTAAACAAAGGCATTTATGGCGGAGAGCAGTATTTTTTACCAAAAACCCTCGATATTTTTAATAAAAGCTATTATAAACGTAAAGGAAACCGCCGCGCATTAGGATTCGACAAACCTGTATTGCATAAAAACGATATTGGTCCCACGTGCCCGTCGGCATCGCAACAAAGCTTTGGGCACTCGGGTTTTACCGGAGCCTATTTTTGGGTTGACCCCAATAATCAAAGCATATTTATATTTTTATCAAACCGTACCTATCCCGACCAAAACAATAAAAAACTTGTTGATATGAATATCAGAACCGATATTCAGCAAGTTTTTTACAATGTTGTTGAGCATTAATAATTATGATTTATAAGAGGTTTTTGGCATTTGCTTTCAATTTGAAACGTATGTTGAAAAACAACAACGAAATAATGAGTTTTGTCATTGGTAACACGTTGTGCTTTTATACTTTTGCAAAGAATTTAAAATTGTAATCAAAAAGCAATTTTATTGAAGAGGTAACAAAATTTCAGAACAATTTTTTAAACAATAAAAAACAATCCATAATTAATTAAACAAATGAAGCCAACGCATATCGAACACATCGGAATTGCAGTAAAAAGCCTTGAGGAGTCTATCCCATTTTATGAAAAAGTATTAGGGTTAGAGTGTTATTCAATTGAAGAGGTTAAAGACCAAAAGGTTAAAACAGCATTTTTTAAAATTGGGCAGACTAAAATAGAGCTATTGGAATCAACCGACCCCGAAGGCCCGATAGGGAAATTTATTGAAAAAAGAGGCGAAGGCATTCATCATATGGCTTTTGCAGTTGATGAAGTTAATCAAGCCCTTACTGATGTTGAAAAATCAGGTGTGAGGCTTATTGACAAGGTTGGCAGAAAAGGCGCTGAGGGATTAAACATCGGCTTTTTGCACCCAAAATCGACCTTAGGCGTATTAACCGAATTGTGCGACAATAAAAATGCTAAATAATAATACAATAGAATTCAGACTTATTATACCAATTTAACTATGGCAAATCAGGATAAAATTAATGAATTAATTGAAAAAAGGGCACAGGCAAGGCTCGGTGGGGGTGAGGTTCGTATTGATGCACAGCATCAAAAAGGAAAATTTACTGCTCGCGAACGTATTGACATGCTTTTAGATGAAGGTAGCTTTGAGGAGTTTGATATGTTTGTTACACACAGGTGTACCAATTTTGGTCTTGAAAAAACCAAATTTTTGGGCGACGGGGTAATTATTGGGCATGGCACAATCGACCGCAGGGTAGTATATGTTTTTTCGCAAGACTTTACCGTTTTTGGTGGGTCGCTATCTGAAACTTTTGCACAAAAAATATGCAAAATAATGGATATGGCAATGAAAGTTGGAGCTCCTGTAATTGGAATTAACGATAGCGGCGGTGCACGCATACAAGAGGGAGTAACAAGTTTGGCAGGTTATGCCGAAATTTTCCAGCGCAATATTCTTGCATCGGGGGTAATACCTCAAATATCGGCAATTTTTGGGCCTTGTGCCGGTGGTGCTGTTTACTCTCCGGCTTTAACCGATTTTGTTATGATGACCGACAAAACCAGTTACATGTTTGTTACAGGACCAAAAGTGGTAAAAACAGTAACAGGCGAAGATATCTCAACCGAAGATCTCGGAGGTGCTAACGTACATGCTTCAAAATCGGGGGTGTCGCATTTTTTGGCCGAAGATGAACAGGAGGGAATTCTATTAATCCGTAAGCTGTTGTCATATCTGCCTCAAAACAATTTGGAGGAGCCACCAGTAACAGCCTGCTCTGACCCTATTGACAGGATGGACGACAACTTAAATGAAATTATACCTGAATACCCGAATCATCCGTACGATGTTAAAGATATTATTTACAGCTTGGTGGACTCGCAGGAGTTTTTAGAGGTACACAGGAACTATGCAAAAAATATAGTGGTAGGCTTTGGCAAATTTAATGGTGTGCCAACCGGCATTATTGCAAACCAACCAAACTACCTTGCAGGAGTGCTCGATGTTGAAGCCTCAAAAAAGGCTGCACGTTTTGTACGCTTTTGCGATGCCTTTAATATACAGATATTAACGCTTGTTGATGTTCCGGGCTTTTTACCGGGTAGTGTTCAAGAGTACGGCGGCATAATAATACACGGTGCAAAACTCATGTTTGCATATGGCGAAGCCACCGTGCCAAAAATAACAATAACATTGCGCAAGTCATATGGTGGTGCCCACGATGTAATGTCGTGCAAGCAGCTGCGAGGCGATTTTAATTATGCATGGCCATCAGCCGAAATAGCGGTAATGGGCGCTCAAGGTGCAATTGAGGTATTAGAGGGAAAAAACATAAAAAAGATTACCGATCCCGACGAAAAAGCCAAATTTGTTGCCGAAAAAGAGAAGGAGTATAAAGATAAGTTTGCCAACCCTTATCAGGCAGCTGCTTATGGTTATATCGACGATGTTATTGAACCAAGAAACTCACGTTTTAGGATTATACGCGGCTTTGAAAGCCTTGCAACAAAAAAACTTTCAAATCCTCCAAAAAAACATAGTAACATACCACTTTAAACTTTATAGTTATGGATAATGAAATTATGTCATTAATAACAAACCAAGGTGGTTGGACAGTTGCACTTGTTGGTTATACAATTGTGTTTGGGGCGCTTGTTTTATTGATATTTATATTTACGGCTTTACCCAAGGTTATTAATATGAAAATCCGTTCAGAGCTTCGCCGTAAAGGCAAGCATGTTTCGGGTACCGACGATGAACTGCATGTTGGGGGCGATGTTTCTGCTGCAATAAGCATGGCAGTTTACCTGTATTTTAATGAAATGCACGACGATGAATCTAAGATAATTACAATTAATAGGATTGAGAAAAGGTATTCACCTTGGAGCTCAAAAATTTACAGTATTTATAATACACCGGTTAGATA
>CAYQPP010000090.1:0-2629 GCA_964419235.1 uncultured Bacteroidales bacterium | reverse complement strand
ATATTATTGAATAAAAAAACAAAACGGATATACGCCTCTAATTTAAAAATTATTAAACTCACGCATCCGCCACGACGGACAAGCTTAATAATTATTTTTTACATGAGGGTTACATCTGACAAACGAAAATAAATATAAACTGATGAAAAAGTTTGAGTTTACAATTAAAGGTCATAAATACGAAGTTGTTGTTAACGATTTTGAAGATAGCGTTGCTAATATTGAAGTTAACGGCACCACATATGAAGTTGAGGTGCATAAAGATAAAAAAGTTACAAAAACACCCAAGTTAGTTCGCCATCCTGTTGTTTCAAAGCCCGGCGAAGGAACTATTACACACGATAATGCCGGTTTATTTAAAGTAAAGGCGCCACTACCGGGTAGTATTTTTAAACTAAAAGTTGCGGTTGGTGACGCAGTTAAAAAAGGCGATGTGCTTTTGATAATGGAAGCAATGAAGATGGAAAACAACATTATGTCGGAAAAAGGCGGTGTTGTTAAATTTATAAAAGTTGCCGTTAATGATACTGTTTTACAGGACGATTTATTAATGGAGATTGAATAAAGCAGTTAAATTGAGTGTTATGAGAAAAATCAAATTGATATTTGTACTCCTGTTTTTATCAGGATTGGTTAATCAGGGGTTTGCATCATCAGAACAAGATTTTGTAAATAAAATAGTTAATGGCAAATGGCTTAACCATGTTGATGGTTATGTGCCAAGGGCTACTGTAAACCCTGATACTATAACAAATTGGGATAATATAAAAACGGTAAAACGGTATAAAACATTTGAGTTTAAAGAAGAAAAGGTGATGGGTGTAGTTACCAAAACCTTTATAATGGACTCTATAAAACAGCGTTATACCGGAAAATGGGAGGTGTCGGAAAATACAATAACCTTAACGTTTAACCCAAAACAAGTTATTCATTACAGTAAAAATACCGACCCAAACGCAACAAGCTATCGTTATGCAACAACCAAAGAGTTGTTGAAACTTCCGCAAAGGGTACTAACATTTACTAATGGCAAATTGGTAGAGTCGCCTACTGTTGAATATCGGCATTTTTCGGGTGCGGTTTACGGGTTATTGAATTTTTATGAGTTTACAGGTTTTGCCAATGCCACAAAAGGGCATATGGTTATGATTTTGGTAGGGATACTATTTATTTTCCTTGCAATAAAATACGATTACGAGCCTTTGCTGCTTATCCCTATCGGAATGGGCATATTAATCGGGAATATACCAATGTTTCAGGCAGTTGACTTTAATTTAAAGTTAGGTATTTACGAACCCGGTAGTGTAATGAACATATTGTATCAGGGGGTTTTGCAAGGGTGGTACCCACCATTGATATTTTTGGGTATTGGAGCCATGACCGATTTTTCGTCGCTTATATCAAATCCTAAGCTTATGCTTTTGGGGGCTGCTGCACAAGTAGGCATATTTGTTACGTTTCTTGGTTCATTAATGTTGGGCTTTGCACCGCCCGAGGCAGGTGCTATTGGTATAATTGGTGGTGCCGACGGGCCAACGGCAATTTTTTTGTCGTCAAAACTTGCAAACGGAGTTAATATTATGGCAAACGGCTTAACGGTTAAAAACCTGATTGGCCCTATAGCAATTGCTGCATATTCATATATGGCTTTAGTTCCGGTAATACAGCCGCCAATAATAAAACTGCTTACAAGCAAGCGCGAGCGCCGTATAAAAATGCGCCCACCACGTGCGGTTTCAAGGTTAGAGAAGATAATGTTTCCGATAATAGCCCTGCTTATTACTGCATATATTGCCCCAACGGCCTTGCCATTGTTAGGTATGTTGTTTTTTGGCAACTTGCTTAAAGAGTGCGGCGTAACCAAAAGGCTGGCCGACACAGCAAGCAATGCCTTAATTAATACCATAAATATTTTGCTCGGCATTACGGTTGGGGCATCAACGCAAGCCGATGTGTTTTTAACACCCGACTCAATAATGATTTTTGGGTTAGGAGCCGCATCGTTTATGGTGGCAACGGCCGGAGGTGTTATTTTTGCAAAAATAATGAACTTTTTTGCTTCCGATAAAAACCCAATAAACCCAATGATTGGTGCTGCAGGGGTTTCTGCCGTGCCCGATAGCGCAAGGGTTGTTCAAAATATGGGTTTGCAGGAGGACCCTACAAACCACCTGCTTATGCATGCCATGGCTCCAAACGTTTCGGGCGTAATAGGCTCCGCTGTTGCAGCAGGTATTTTATTGAGCTTTTTAATGTAAATTATAGTTATAGGCAACAAAAATCAGGAGTATCAAAATATAAAACAAGCTACTATTCAATAATATTGTATTTGGATTTTAGCTTGTTTTTTATTTATAAGTAAACCTTAATCAAAAGAATTCCTCGAGGCTTTGCCTCGGGGATAGTCAACTTTAAGAATTTTCTTTATTTATAAGCGTTTTACATTTACTGTTAGCTGTAATGTAGTTTTTATAAGCTGATATTAAGGCTTTAAATCGGACAGTCTCTATTTCAAATATTTTGTACCTTTGATAAGCAAAATGGAATGAACAGAACAGAACCCATCCGCCTGTCGGCACCTTCCCTAAACAGGGAAGGAAGTACATAACAAGCAGATTAGATAATTTAA
>CAYQPP010000089.1:10531-12472 GCA_964419235.1 uncultured Bacteroidales bacterium | reverse complement strand
ATCATTGTATCATTAAAAACTATACCCCAATCCCCACTCAATAAATTCGGCTTTTGCAGCATGTGCTTTTATTGACACATTGGCAAACAATTTTTTTGTCGGATAAAAACGCAAAGCTACTCTTTCGTAAAAAAACTGCCCGAAATCAACAGGACGATACAGATAAAAACCAAGTTGAACCACAAGCCTGAATCTATCAACTACCATTCCCGACGATAAAAATGTAGCATAACTCATTAAATCTTTATCCGAAATATTTTCTTTATCATCGTAATAATTAACAAGGTATCCTTGATAAAAATAATCAAATCCTATACCCACCGTTCTTTTGTGATTAATTCTTTTATTAACGCTTATTGAAGTTGTTGAATTAAAGTATTTTACATTGGGTTCGTCTTGACTTTTGGCTCTGAAACCGCAAGCAAAAAATGGTGTTATCTCAATATTATCATACGATTCAGGCTTATCTCCATTATAAAATTTATTAACTATAATTTTAGGCGAATACGACAGTGTAACCACTCCGCTTGCCATATTAAGTCCCAAATTCGGATAACGAGTTGCCCCATTGCTGAAATGCTGTAATTTTACGCCAAGGCCTATCTGAAAATGATTTGAAAGGCGATATTTGTAAGCAAAAACAAAATCGATATAAACATTCATATCACTGCCTATGGCAATATTTTCGGGATTAGTAACAGAATCGTATTCGTTAAGATTAAATGCCATACCTACTCCCCACGAAGTAGAAAAATAACTTTTGGGTGTTCGTAAAAAAGGAAGTTCCAAAAAAGCAAATCCGGCGAGCGGATTCCCAAGTGTAGGATTGTTATACGAACCTGCATAAAAACCAAATCCGAAATAAGGAAAATTATATGTATGATGCCAAGCCTTTTTGCCTGTTGTTTGAAAACCTATTCTCAAATCGTTCCCCATATACAAATTATGCGTCAACGGCTTCATCTCTTCATGATGAGCAAATGTTTTTCCCGCAAAAGCGGAATATTCAAACTTAATAATACTCTTTGGGATAGTGTCGGTTTGAGCATTAACAAAAGTTGTTAAAAACAGTAATAAAATTAGTAATTGCAGTTTGTTGTTCATAGTTTTTTTTAATTAACCGGCATTATTCATTGAAAATTGCCTGTTTGCTAATTACCTGTCTATAAGTAAAAAACAAATGTTTTTCAATAATTAACTCCCGAATTGTTCGGGTTAACGCTTTCGCAAAAAATCGTTGCAAAATAATTATTTCTTTTTATAAAAAAACGTTAATTACCCTTATTATTTTTTTTGTGCACACTTGTATCTGTGACAAAATTAATGTAGGTTTGTAGTAACAGGCTCTTGTAACGTGAATTTAATACAACCACAAGTCACTTCGATAAATTAATATTGAAATAATCGAAGTACTCAATGACCGGTTTGAAATGCGGAGTCTGAGCCGGTCGAAGACGGATTTAAATTAAATAAGAAATTTATAAACTCACGTTTGTAATAAATTATTTACAGTGAATAAAAGAACTTTTCAATTAATATTCTTTTCGATAGTAATAATTGCATTCGGTGTAATTATCAAAAACTACATCGACAATATAGAATCGAATATTACCGAATACAAACAAGTTCTTGAAAGTGCTCCCGACAAACATATTTCAAGGCTTTCGCCGATAGTTGTAAAACTTGCCCGCGGTATTAACTCCGATAAATATCCGATTAACGAACCTTTAAAAAACGATATTATAAAGTTTAAGCCCTCAATTGAAGGTTTTTTGTATTTTACCGATAAAAGAACCATTGAATTTCAACCCGATAATCCTTTACCCACAGGCACTTCGTTTAAAGGAATTATTAATATAAAAAAACTGTTTCCACAGTTTAAGTTAAAGCCTTTCAGGTTTAATTTTGCCACTCCCGAACTTGATTTTACCGTAAAAATAA
>CAYQPP010000089.1:7366-10431 GCA_964419235.1 uncultured Bacteroidales bacterium | reverse complement strand
CGTAAAGTCGAAATCGCAGGGGCAAAAAAATATTTTAATTGCATCGAACAACGAATTTAAAGTTACAAACATAAATCTTAAATATTTTCCCGTTCCTATTTTGTCCGTTAACTTTACCGACAGTATAAACCCTTATATAACAATAGATTCGTTAATAAACATAAGTGACTCTATAAAATATAAAGCTGTAATTTCGGGAAATAAAATTTTAATAAATTTCAATAAAACAGCAACGGGCGAACACTCTCTTTTTATTTCTGACTCACTTACCAATACAAAAAACATAAGCCTTTCGGAAAATATAAATTATTCGTTTACGCTGACATCGGGCAATCCCGTAATAAAATTTGCCGATACTGCTGTTTATAAATCTCATTCTGTTTTTTCGCAAATTATTGATATTTACGCCTTAAACCTTAAAAATGTCGGGCTAAAAATAGTTTATGTGCCCGATAAAAATATGATGCAGTTTTTGCAAGTAAATAATATTAACGACAACAAAGAGATTCAACGTGTGGGTATTGATATTTTTAATAAAAAAATTGACTTGACAAACAGTTTTAACTATAATTCAGGTCAACTTACGCTATACACTTTAAATATTCTTGATGTTGATTTTTCCCGTAAGGGACTGTATAACTTTATTTTTTCGTATTCCGAAAACGACATTGTAAACAAATCGGACAGTATTGTTTATACAAAAACATCACAAAATATTATCCTTTCGGATATTTATGCCGTAGCCAAACGCTCGGCTACCGATTCGGTGTATATTTTTGTAAGTGACATAAAAAACGGTAACCCCGTTGATAAAGCAAAGATTGAAGTTTTTGATTTTCAGCAGAATAAAATCGCATCGCTAATATCGGACAAAAACGGAACGGCTAAAATAAAAACCGACAAAAAAAATATTTTTGTGAAAATATTGTCGAAAAACAATGTTACTTATTTAAAAATTACCCCGACAACGGAAATTTCAAAAACCGGAACCGAAACGACAGGTATAAAAACCAATAAGGGCGTTTTGTGTTATGTTGACGGAATAAAAAAACAATATTTTGCAGGCGACACAATAAATACAGGCATTATTTTAAAAAAAAACGGCTTATGTAACCCCTCTGCCGACAATGTTGAAATAAAAATAAAATCGCCCGACAATATTTTTTACAATACCGATGTGGTTAATTACAAAAGCACCTTGATAACTGCTTATAAAACAGCAATAAATAAAAATGCAAAATCGGGAATTTGGTATTTAACCGTAATTGCCGACGATGCCGTTTTTAACTTTCCTTTTAATGTTTTCAATCCTCAACTTTCGCTCACCGATTCAAACAAATTTTGTAAAAACATTGTAAAAACGGTAGCCGCTAACGATACATCGGTTAAAAAAAAGGTTCAAAACAAAAATGAATGCAGCTCAATAACAATTACTACCAATAAGGCAAATTATAAAACAGGCGACTCGTGTGTAGTTACTATTTTTGCAAAAAAAAACACAAATGCTCTTTTAACAATAGAAAATGCTACGCAAGTTTTTAAAAACAGACGTATCAGCATCTCAAAAAAACCGCTGAATTTTAAATTCAATATAAAAAAAAATATGCTTTCGGGCGTTTATGTATCAATATTGCCCGACAACACCTCTGACGAAAAGTCCGTAAAATATTTACCCGTAACCATATCCGCCAACAATAGCGACTCTGTAACTGTTGATGTTTCTTACGATTGGAAACCAAACGATAAAATACCGCTTACCGTTACCAACAACAATGACGAAACATTTTCATTTTTTGTAAATATTTTACCCGAAACAGAGTATGACAAAAACAGAATTTCTGCCTCCGATTTTTTCTTAAAAAAACAGCAAAACGATATTTCTACATGGAAATCAACATTTTACGAAAGTAAAAATTACTTTACAAAAACCTATAACAATATTTTTTTCAGATGCGAAAACAATTTGCGATTCTATGGCATTTTTACAGTAAAAAAACACAGTAAACATACTGTATTTATTGATGTTCCCGAATACCAAGGGAAAGTAATTTTAAAAATTACGGGAATATTCAAAAAAACAAGTAAGGTGATTGAGATAAACAAAAAAGCCGATATTAATGCTCCTGTTTTTATAAAAATGTCGTATCCCGCGTATATCAATGCCGGTGACAATATTGTGGTGCCGGTAAAGATTTTCAACAACACCATTTATAAAGATACTTTTACCGTTACTTTCGGCAATTTTAAGAATATTGAGTTTTTAAGTTTACCCGAAAAGCAAATAATAATACAAGGTAATGATTCGGCAAAGTTTGAAATTTCGCTTACGGCAAAAACAACATCGGGCAAGGGATGCTTGACAGTATCGGCAGCATCGGCGAAAGCCAATATCGCAAAAACAATCAGTTTTAAAATTAATAAAAATCCGTTTTATACTTCGCAGGTATTATCGGCATATTTGCCTGTCGGCGATATGTGGCAGCAAACTATTATTCCGCAGGGAATAAAAGGAACAAACAGTGCCCAAATTCAAATATCAACCGAAAAAATACCTCCGATAAATAATTTAATTTTATCGTTACCGGATGCAAATTCCGGTAATCTTGAAGATATTATTAATAAAACATTTCCGCTTATTTACATAAATAAACTTACTGACAATAAGGATATTAACAACAAACTTACTTTAAAAATAAACAGCGTATTGCTTGATGTTATAAAATATCAAACCTTGTCGGGCGGTTTTGCTAACAATATTTCGGAAACCAAGCCCGATAATCATATAACAAGTTATGCGGGAAATTTTCTGTTGGAAGCCGCAAAACAAAAATATAAAGTTAACAAAGGTGTAATCAACCGTTGGAAACGCTACCAATACCGCGAATTTAGGAAAATGCGTTTTTCACCCCAATTTGTAAACAACAATAAGGCTTCAGTGATATATACTCTTGCTAAATCGGGCATTATTACAGCGGATAAACTTAATGATATTGCTCTATCGCTTCCCGATAATTTAACCAATAAACTGTTTTTGGCAGCTTCGTATATTGAACTCGGCAAATACA
>CAYQPP010000089.1:0-7266 GCA_964419235.1 uncultured Bacteroidales bacterium | reverse complement strand
AATTTAACCAATAAACTGTTTTTGGCAGCTTCGTATATTGAACTCGGCAAATACAACAAGGCTGAGAAATTACTTAATTTTGACAGTTTGCAAATTTCAATAAACAGCATGAACACAGTAAATTGTGCCATTCTGCTTGATATTGCAACCACATTAAACAAAACAGAGTTAAGAAAAAATCTGTTGCTGAGATTAAATAAACTGATAAAATACAAAACAATATCGCCACGATGTGTTGTTATTGCTTTAAACTCTACTTTAAGAAACAGTTTTTCGGATAAAAAAAATATTTCGATAAGTTATCAAATAAATCACGGTAAAAGTTATTTGATAAACAACAACGGTTTTATTGAGTATTTAGATATCCCGCTTGAATTTACCCTGCCCAAACATATCGACCTGAAAAACAAAAGTGAAGATACTGTTTATTTATGCCTTACAAATACGGGTTATCCGCAAAAAATCAAGAATAATTATAAAAATGTAAATGTTTTTATCAGGTATTTTAACATTGATAATTCTCCGCTGGATGTGAAAAAAATAATGTATGATTCAATTTTTAAGCAAACCATTATTATAAAAAATACAAAAAAAGCGGAACATAGAGATTTAACCGTTAAAATACCTATGCCGGCAGGAGTAAAACCTATAAAAATAAATACACTCAACAATATTGATGTCAATAATTTAGATAATGTTTTAAGTTTTAATTACAGTTTTAAACCATACGAAACAATACAGGTAGAGATAATTTACAAAGCAGTGTTTAAGGGTAAATTTATTTCATATCCGATTAAAATTTCAGATAAAAATTTGTTTTACGGCGATAGTTTTATTAATCAGCAATATTTGATTATAAGATAGTTAAGAAGTGTTTTAACATTACGTTTTTTTGAACCATATAAGACATAGAAGAACATATAAGTTGTTTCGCTTCGCTCAATTCAATTATTTCAACATTAAGGAGTTAAGAAAATTAAGGTATTAGAAAATTAAGGTTTTTTACCGCAAAACCGCTAAAGGATTTCTCACCACAGAGAACACAAAGTTCCACAAAGGTTTTAACCACAAATTACACTGATTGGCACTAATTTATTGCCACAAAGTAACGGTCACTAAGCACTTCGATAAACTCAGTAACCACCTATCGAAGTGACTTTTACAAGTTATAGCCGTTCTATGTTGCTAATTCGGCTTCGACAGGCTCAGCCTCCAAAGAAACTTTCAACTTTATAAACTTTCAACTTTCAACTCATTGCATTTTTTTGAACCATATAAGACATAGAAGAACATATAAGTTGTTTCGCTTCGCTCAATACAATTATTTAAACATTAAGGCATTCAGTAAATTAAGAAGATAGAGAATTAAGTTTGTTTCGCTACGCTCAACCTATTATTGCATCCTCCAAAGGCGGACAAGTTTTCTGCATTTAATAACTAAAATCAACTTTTCCACCGTAATAATTCATTATCGGTTTTTACTATTTTCTCGTTATCGAGTAGCCAGCGAATAACCTTTATTACTTTATCGCTGTTTTGTTTTATACCGTCAACAAGATTTTCAAGCGAGAGAGGTTCGTTTTTTAATTTTTCCTTTACCTCTTCAAGAACAACATCGAACTCATATTTACTCAAACCCAAGCTGTTACGCTTTGTGCAGACATCGCACATACCGCAACGCGTGGCTTTGTTGTCGCCAAAATAGCCAAGCAACTGCTGACTGCGACATTTATTGTGTGTGGCATATTCAATAACCGCTTTTATTCTTTTTTCGTATTGTTGCTTTCTAATACTGTAATCTTGATTTTCAAACAACAACGATTTTGTATCAAGACGTTCTTCACCGTAGTAAATTTGCGGTACCTTTTTACGCGGAATGTATTTTATTATTTTATCGCGACTGAGTTTTATCAAAAAACCTGTTACCACACTTAATTTAATGTTTGCCTTTCGTGCCAAATCTTCCTCACTGATTTTTACATATTCGGTAAACAGTCCTGTGTAAGTTCGCAACAATAATTTTATAAAACTGTCTTCGGATATGTTTGCCACTTGATATTTATATAAATCATCGCGTTCAACAAGAAAAATTATACGCGAAGGATTGTCAACTTCTTCGCTCAACTCAATATATCCGCTGTGTTGTAATAATTGTAAACTGTAATAAGCCAGTGTAATGCTGAATTTATATGACTTAACAAATTTAGCCATATCAAAATCGAACGACATTCCTTTACCTCCGCCCACAGGCAGTTGGAAAAAATTGCCCAATGCTTCGTAAACTCGCTTAATGTCGCCAACAGGCGGAAATGTAGCTTTAACTCTGTTTTCTAATTTATCGCCGTCGGACGGATGATACAACAATACTGCAAAAGCCTGTTTGCCGTCTCGCCCTGCCCTGCCTGCTTCTTGAAAATACGCTTCTAAATTATCAGGCAAATCGATATGAACAACAAAACGCACATCGGCTTTATCGATACCCATTCCAAAAGCATTGGTGGCAACCATTACCCTTGTTTTCCCGATTTTCCACGCACTCTGTTTAAAATCGCGTTCGGCAGTTGTAAGTCCCGCGTGATAATAATCAGCTGTAATACCGTTTTGTTTTAAAAACAAAGCCGTATCTTTTGTTCTTGCTCTGCTACGCACATAAACCACTCCCGAACCTTTTATCGAATTAATTATTTTAAGCAAATATTTTTGTTTATCCTCAACTTCACGAACCAAATAGACAAGGTTTTTCCGTTCAAACGATTTTTTAAAAACATTTTTTTCTTTAAACTTTAACTTATCCTGAATATCGTCAACCACTTCGGGAGTAGCTGTTGCTGTTACCGCCAACACAGGTACATCGGGCAGTAGTTCGCGTATTTCGGCAATTTTAAGATACGAAGGACGAAAATCGTATCCCCACTGCGAAATACAATGAGCTTCATCAACAGCTATTAAATTTACATTCATAGACTGAACTCGCACTCTGAATAATTCTGTGCCCAAACGTTCGGGTGAACAATATAAAAATTTAAGATTCGGGTCGTTTACACAATTATCAAGAGCTATATCAATCTCGTGCTTGGTCATTCCCGAATAAATTGCAACTGCTTTAATTTTTTTTGCTTTAAGATTCTCAACTTGGTCTTTCATTAAAGCAATAAGCGGAGTTACAACAATACAAATACCCTCTTTGGCAAGAGCCGACACTTGAAAAGTGATAGACTTTCCTCCTCCCGTAGGCATCAGAGCAAGAGTGTCTTTTCCTTCACCTACCGAAGTTATAATATCGTGCTGCAAAGGACGAAAATTGGAATATCCCCAATATTTAGTCAATATTTTTTGATACTTGTCCAAACTTAATTAATTGATTTATGTCTGTTGAATATTTATTATTGATTTCTACTTCCTAAAAATCTGCCGATAATAAGCCCGATTGTTACGGTTAAATACAGTTGCCCCATCAGAGCAACAATAATTGAATGCATTTCACCTTGAACGGTAACAGGCGAAACATCACCGTATCCCAATGTGGTAAAAGTTACAAAAGTAAAATACATATATTCTTGAAATGTCGGGTTTGCCGAATGAAAAGAAAAAGAACCGGGATAATAAATATCTATCAATATTGTTACAAAAGTGCTAATCATTCCCAACAACACAAACCCTGCAATTGCTCCAAAAATATTATCTATGTCAACATCTTTTCCGTGCGAAAATTTTATAACAATATTTACAAATAATATAACATACAAACTACCCACAATAATTAGTCGCGGAACACGAAATATCATATCTCCTTTGAAAAAGTATTGGAGCCAATGTAACAACAAAACAAGAACAATAAAACTCAAATAATAATGAAAAATTTTCTTTTTCCCTCGTCCGAATATTAATATACTGACTATTGTCATCATTGTTATTGTAATATACTGCATCAATCTGGAAATATGGGGATTTTCAAAAAATACAGGCACTACAATTTGTGCCACAAGTGTCAATAGCAACAATGATAATTTATATGTAAACAGGTAATCTATAGTTTTTTTTATTGTAACTATCATTTTATTTGTTTTTATTAGTTAAAAATATCTGAACAATGCATTTTTTAAATATAACAAAAAAATATATACATCACTATTTTAATGCCTACGGACGAAAGGGATTCGGTATTCACTCGCCTTTTGTTTTCAGCTTGGTTACCACCGCGTTTAATAAAAAATACATAGATAAACGATACAAAGATATTGAAAAAGAGAGAAAAAAATTACTACATAACAAAAATACAATAACTGTCACCGATTTTGGAACGGGAAGTAAAAAGTTGCCCAATCCCACAAAACGAATTTGCGATATTGCTAAATATTCGTTGAAACCAAAAAAACAAATTTGGCTTTTACTGTCGCTAATTGAAAGTATGAAAGCCGAAAACATTCTTGAAATAGGCACATCGCTGGGAATTACCGCAAGTTATTTTGCCCTTGCGGGAAACAGTGCCAAGGTTGCCACTCTTGAAGGTTGCCCCGAAATAAGTAACATAGCTAAAAATGTTTTTAAAATTTTAAATATTGATAACATTGAGCTTATTACAGGGGAATTTAGCGATACACTGCCTTTGGCATTAAAAAAACTAAAAAAAGTTGATTTTGTGTTTTTTGACGGTAACCATAATTACAAATCTACGTTACAGTATTATAAACAGTGTTTAAATTTTAAACATAACGATACAATTTTTGTTTTTGATGACATTCATCTGTCCGACGAAATGGAAAAAGCGTGGGAAGAGATAAAATCGGATAAAAATGTAACCGTCACCATTGATATGTTTTTCTTTGGGATAGTATTTTTTAAAAAAGAACTTTATAAACAGAATTTTTTAATAAAATAATCAATAATTTATTTATGAAGGTATATACAAAAACCGGCGATAAAGGAACCACTGCTCTTATAAGCGGCAACAGAGTTCCCAAATATCATATAAGAATAGAAGCATACGGAACCGTTGACGAGCTTATGGCACATACAGGATTACTATATGATACGGTAGAAAACAATTATCATAAAGATGTGCTGATGGCAATTCAAGACAGACTTATGGTGTGTGCTACTATTTTGGCTGCCGATTGCACTGATTGTAAATTTGATTTGCCAAAAATAACCGAAGATGATATTAAATTTTTGGAAAATGAAATAGATAAAATGCAAGAAGAACTGCCTCCACTCAAAAGTTTTGTGTTACCCGGCGGACATATTACGGCATCTTATTGTCATATTGCACGAACAGTTTGCCGGCGAGCAGAACGACTTGCAATACAAGTAAATGAAACAGAAGGCAATGCCGAATATGCTGTAAAATATCTTAACCGTTTGTCCGATTATTTCTTTGTTTTGGCAAGAAAAATATTAAAAGAATTAAATTTTGACGAAATTCCATGGAATCCTCGTTTATAATTCAAATTTTTTATATATAATTGCAAAATTTTTAAAAGGAACTATAATTTAAGAATATTTTAAAATTTACAGATATGTATTGGACACTGGAATTAGCTTCAAAACTGGAAGATGCACCTTGGCCGGCTACTAAGGAAGAGTTGATTGATTATGCAATTCGCTCGGGAGCACCTATGGAAGTAATTGAAAATCTTCAAGAAATAGAAGATGAAGGTGACATTTACGAAAATATTTATGATATTTGGCCGGATTATCCGAGTAAAGATGATTTTTTCTTTAATGAAGACGAATATTAATTGATACTTTTATAAAAAAATTTTGTGAAAGCATAATATATGCTTTTACAAATTGAGTAGTGTAAAATTTTTTAAAGATATTAAGTGAAAGAGAGCATTTTTATGTTCTCTTTTTTTATTAAGATACTGACAAAAAAGTATTTATATCAAAAATAGAGCTAAGGTTTCGCTTTATTAATTTACTAAATATAAATATCTTAGTTTTTTTATAATTTTGCAAATATAGCGAAACCTTGACTTTTTATTAAGGGGGTAACTTCAAGTTTCCCTCTTAATAGTTACTCTCCCTGCATAGTATCGGCTAACTTGTTTTTTTATAATTAAAAACAGCCAAAGGCACAGCAATAGCAGCATAAATTGCCATTGATGAAAACTCAAATATTAAGTCGTGAAAGCCTGCTCCTTTAAGCAAAACCATTCGCGTAACATTCATAAAATAGTAAAGCGGATTGAGTAAATCAAAATATTGCCCCCAAAGAGGCATATTTTCTACCGAAGTAAAAACCCCACTCATAAGTGTAAATACAAGCACAAAAAAGAAATTGATAAACATTACTTGTTGTTGAGTATCGGCAAATGTTGATACAAGCAACCCAAGCCCCAATACTGCAATAAGATAAATTCCCGCAAAGGAAAACAACACAAATAAGCTGCCATTTATGGGTATTTGATATGCCAACTTACCTATAAACAGACCAAAAGCCAAATCAAACATTCCGATTATCCAAAAAGGAATTAGTTTGCCCGCTATAAACTGCATTTTGTGTATAGGCGTAACATTTATTTGTTCGGTGGTTCCCATCTCTTTTTCGCGAACAAGATTCATTGCCGACAAAAACATTCCTATAATAGTAACCAAAATTACCAATATCCCGGGCAACATATAAAACACATCTTTAAGTTCGGGATTGAACCAATAAAGCGAAGATACTTTTATCTGCTTCATTGATGTAAAGTCGGCTTTTTTTACTTGCAACCACTGCGAAACCTCAGCCAGCACTCTGCTGATATACACATACGACAGTTGTCCTTTTTGCGAATTTATGGCATTTGGTATAACCTGAACATAAGCCGAATTTTCGTTTTCTATATTTTTTTCGGTGTTTTGCTTAATAACCATCAACACATCGGTTTGGTCGTGTTTCAAACGACTGTATGCGTCCTCTCTGTTTGTTACCGAAGGTTGAACTATAAAAAACGGCGATGCTTCAAGTTTTTGCACAATCATTCGCGATACCGACGAAATATCGTTGTCGATAACAGTAATGCGAATATTTTTCATATCCATTGATGCCGTATTTACCAAAATAAGCAACTGAATAATGGGATATACAAATATCAACGGCAACATCATCTTATTCCGAAATATTTGTAAAAATTCCTTTTGTAAAAGATATAACAGTGTTCTCATATTACTCTAATCTTATTTTAAATTTTTTAACACTCATACCTATAAAAAACACTATAAATGCAAACAGTATAAGTAATTCCTTCCAAAAGTATGCAACGCCCACTCCTTTAAGCATAA
>CAYQPP010000088.1:0-12513 GCA_964419235.1 uncultured Bacteroidales bacterium | reverse complement strand
ATATGTTTTAGTCAAATATCGTGATGTTATGAGAATAACACCATGCTTTAGCTTGGAGTATGGTGGTATAATCCACTCATGCACCCAACCTCTTATTTAGATTGCATATAAATTATAAACAAATAAACGCAATAATCAATTTAAAGCAAAAAGCCTGTTATTTTTGTATAAATAAGCCAAAAGCACTAAATTCAGGCTATTATTAATTTTACATATGAAAAAACATGATATAAACCCTACAAGAAACATGATTTACACCTATGTTTTTGTATTTTATACTCTATAAAAATATATATCTTTGTCAGGATTTTATAATACATATAATCGCAATATGCCACATAAAATAAAAATACGCAAAGGGCTAAATATTCCTTTAAAAGGAAAAGCCGAAAAAATTTTAACAAAAAGCCCCGAACAGGGTAGTCTGTTTGCACTTAAACCAACCGATTTTCCTTCGGTTATACCCAAAGCAGCCATAAAAGAAGGCGATGCGGTAAAAGCCGGTGATATTGTGTTTTACAGCAAATATAATCCCGATGTTAAATTTACCTCGCCGGTAAGCGGAAAGCTTAAAAGTATTGTCAGGGGCGACAGAAGGAAAATATTAGAGTTTGTAATAGAGCCCGACGGCAATCAGGAATACACAAAATTTGATACAGCCAACCTTGATGACCTTTCGCGCGAAAAAGTCATTGAACTGCTATTATCATCGGGCATTTGGCCGTTAATCAGGCAACGTCCTTACGATATTATCGCAAACCCCGACGATTTGCCAAAAGCAATTTTTATTTCGGGCTTTGACAGCTCGCCATTAGCTCCCGACTACGACTATATTTTAAGTGGACAAGATACCGATTTCCAAAAAGGCATTGATGTTCTCAGCAAACTCACAAAAGGCAAAATTGAGCTTACCGTAAATGGGAAATACCCCGTAAGCAAAATATTCAATGCTTTAAAAGGAGTCGAAATAAATACTATAACAGGGCCTCACCCCGCCGGAAACGTTGGTATTCAAATGCACCACATAAACCCCATAAACAAAGGTGAGGTTGCTTGGCACGTAAACCCACAAGACATTGTAATAATTGGGCGGCTTTTTAACAAAGGCATTTTTGATGCCCGTAAAACAATTGCTCTCACAGGGTCGGAGGTTTTAAAACCAAAATATTACAAAACCATAATAGGCTCATCAATAGATTACATGGTTAAAAACAATGTAACCAACGAGGTTAAATTGCGGTACATTAGCGGCAACGTTTTAAACGGAACCAAAATTGCACACAACGGATATATTGGCTACTACAATAACCAAGTAACTGTTATACCCGAAGGCGACGAGTACGAATTTTTTGGGTGGGCAATGCCGGGACTAAAAAAATTCAGCGTTTCGCGCTCATTCTTTTCATGGCTGACTCCCCACAAAGAGTACCAAATAAATGCAAACATGCACGGTAGCCTACGCCCATTTGTGTTCTCTGAAGAGTACGAAAAAGTACTGCCAATGGACATACTTCCGGTACACCTTCTAAAATCAATTATTATTGAAGACATAGATCAAATGGAGGCTCTTGGCATTTATGAAGTTGGCGAAGAAGATTTTGCACTATGTGAATTTGTATGCACATCAAAAATCCCCGTTCAAGAAACATTGCGCAAAGGTTTTGATTTAATGATAAAAGAGACCAGTTAGTTACTTCATAAAAATATAAAAGTAAGTTAATACGAAAAATATACAAGGATGCAATTTATACGAAAACAATTTGATAAACTTAAGCCTACATTTGAAAAGGGCGGAAAACTCTCTCCGCTTGGCTCGTTGTTTGATGCTATTGAAACACTCTTTTTTGTTCCAAACAAAACTTCAAAATCAGGCATTCACATACACGACAGCAAAGACTCAAAAAGGCTGATGATAATTGTGGTTATAGCAATGGTTCCAGCACTACTTTTTGGCATGTGGAATACAGGTAACCAGCATTTTTTATCAATAAATGAAACAGTACCATTTTGGGAAACATTTTGGTACGGCTTTTTAAAGGTATTGCCAATTATTATAGTGTCGTATGCCGTTGGGCTCGGATTGGAGTTGGTATTTGCACAACTGCGTGGCCACGAGGTAAAAGAGGGCTTTTTTGTGAGCGGAATGTTAATACCGCTGATAGTACCCGTAGGAACACCTTTGTGGATGGTGGCAATAGCTACTGCCTTTGCAGTAATTATAGGCGTTGAAGCTTTTGGGGGCGCAGGAATGAATATTTTAAACCCTGCATTAACAGCCCGCGCGTTTCTGTTTTTTGCATACCCGTCGCACATGAGTGGCGATGTGGTTTGGATTGCCGAAAAGGCCGACGGATTTTCAGGAGCCACACCTCTTGCCGAAGCAGCAGCCGGACATATTGGTAATTTGCCAAGTGCCCTTGACATGTTTTATGGATTTATACCGGGCTCAATTGGCGAAACCTCGACACTCGCAATATTAATAGGTGCAGCAATTTTATTATACACGGGCGTGGCAAGCTGGAAAATTATTCTGTCAACAGCAATAGGCGGTTTATCAATGGGGCTTATATTTAACGCATTTGCAGCAAACCAGTTTATGGAAATACCTGCCTATTACCACTTAATAATGGGAGGTTTTGCATTTGGTGCGGTATTTATGGCAACCGACCCCGTATCGGCGGCACAAACCAGCCGAGGAAAATATATTTATGGCTTTTTAATAGGATTTATGGCTGTTTTAATAAGAGTATTGAATCCGGCATACCCCGAGGGGATGATGCTTGCCATTTTGCTTATGAATGTATTTGCCCCACTTATTGACCACTATGTAGTACAGGCAAATATTAAACGAAGGTTAAAACGCGCATCGGTAAAAGCTTAGTATTAGGCAAGCACACACCACAGCGGTAAAACTAAATAATTGTAACCGTTTTTTACAAACGGTAAACTATAAAAAATAAATAGATGAACACACAAGGAAATACCTACACATTCTTGTATGCGGCCATAATGGTAATAGTAGCAGCTGCTATTTTATCGGGTACCGCAATAGGATTAAAACCCCGACAAGACAGGAATGTAGAAATAGAGAAAAAATCAAATATCCTCACATCGGTAAACAAAGGCTTAGATGCCGAAAATGCCGAAAACAAAACTGCTTATATCGAATCGGAGTATTCAAAATACATTACCAACAGCTATATTGTCAACTCAAAAGGCGAAAAAGTTGAAGGAGATGCATTTACCGTTGATTTGCATAAAGAGCTAAGCAAGCCCGCAAAAGAGGATATAAACCTTCCGGTGTTTGAATGTAAAGACGATGACGGGAGCGTTAAATATGTACTGCCCGTGCGCGGTAAAGGTTTATGGGGTCCTATTTGGGGATATATTGCTTTAGAAGACGATATGAACACAATATTCGGTGCAAATTTCGACCATAAAGGAGAAACCCCGGGATTAGGCGCCGAAATTAACCAGCAGTGGTTTTCAAAACCATTTACGGGCAAAAAACTGTTTGACGAATCGGGCAATTTTGTTTCAATAGAGATTGTAAAAGGCGGTGCTGCCCCCGATGATATTCACGGAGTAGATGCCATATCAGGAGGCACAATAACCAGCAAAGGGTTACAAGCCATGCTGCAAGACAATTTAAGCTTATACCAGAATTTTTTAAAAAATCAAAATAAATAGTTATGAGTGAAAAAGAACCATTATTTTCACCTAAGAACCGAAAGCTGTTGTTTAATCCACTCAGCAAAGACAACCCAATAACCGTACAAGTATTGGGCATATGCTCGGCTTTGGCGGTTACAGTTAAAATGAAACCGGCGTTTGTAATGTCGGTATCGGTAATTGCAGTTCTTGCCTTAGCAAATGTTATAGTTTCGTTACTCAGAAACACAATACCCAACCGTATTCGGATAATTGTGCAATTGGTAATTATTGCGCTGCTGGTTATTTTAGTCGATCAAATACTAAAAGCCTATGTATATGATGTCAGCAAACAGTTGTCGGTTTTTGTGGGATTAATAATAACAAACTGTATTATAATGGGTAGGCTTGAAGCTTTTGCATTAGCCAATAAGCCTTGGGCATCATTTCTCGATGGCATTGGCAACGGTGCAGGCTACGGGCTAATTTTAATGATTGTTGCTTTTTTTAGAGAGCTGTTCGGGTCGGGTTCATTATTTGGCTATCAGGTAATACCCAACGCATGGTATATTAAAAATGGCGGCTTTTATGAAAATAACGGACTTATGGTACTATCGCCAATGGCGTTAATTGTTGTGGGTGTAATTATTTGGGTGCACCGTAGTAGAAAAAGAGAATTAATTGAAAATAAATAGGCTGTTTTATGGAAAATCTAGTAAATATATTTGTCAAGTCGATTTTTATCGACAATATGATATTTGCCTACTTTTTGGGCATGTGTTCATACCTGGCGGTATCGAAAACAGTTAAAACCTCGGTAGGCTTAGGCATTGCCGTAATATTTGTACTGGGCATTACCGTTCCTGTAAATTACCTGCTTGAAAACTATGTGTTAAAAGAGGGTGCTTTAGCATGGCTAAGCCCTAATTTTGTTGAAGTTGATTTAAGCTTTTTAAGCTTTATTATGTTTATTGCGGTAATAGCCTCAATGGTGCAATTGGTTGAAATGATTGTTGAAAAATTTGCTCCTGCATTATATTCATCGCTTGGTATATTTTTACCGCTAATAGCCGTTAACTGCGCCATACTCGGAGGTTCATTATTTATGCAAGAGCGTGCATACAACACAATAAGCGAGGCTACCGTGTTTGGATTAGGCTCGGGTGTTGGATGGTTTCTTGCCATAATAGGCATAGCAGCTATTCGCGAAAAAATCCGTTATTCCGATATACCTGCACCACTACGCGGGTTAGGCATAACTTTTATCATTACCGGACTTATGGGGCTTGCTTTTATGAGTTTTATGGGTATAAAATTATAAACATTTGAAGTAGCCAATGGCTGAGATAGATATTGAGGCATACACAAATATAATATATAACTGTCTGCCAAATAGTAAAATATATAATTATAAACAGGTAAAAGAGTACGTATCATGACAATATTAGCAGCAACCGGATTAATTATTGGATCAAGCATTGCTATTTTCCTTTTAGTACTATTACTATTAGTTTCAATTTTGCTTTATGCCAAAAAGAAGCTGATGCCGTCGGGCGAAGTAACAATCAATATTAACGAGGGTGAAAAAGAGCTCGTTGTTGAACCGGGCAGCACACTGCTATCGACCTTAGGGAGCAACAAAATATTTTTGCCATCAGCATGCGGCGGAGGCGGTACCTGTGCAATGTGCAAATGCCAGATTGACGATGGCGCCGGCACAATTTTGCCTACCGAAGCACCATATTTTACCCGAAAAGAACAACAAAACAACTGGCGTTTGGCCTGTCAGGTTAAGGTAAAAGATAATATACAAATGCAAATACCTAAAGAGGTAATGGGTATTAAAAAATGGGAGTGCGAAGTTGTGTCGAACCATAACGTTGCAACCTTTATTAAAGAGTTTGTTGTTAAACTACCCGAAGGCGAAACGCTCGATTTCAAATCGGGAGGATACATCCAAATTGATGTGCCAAAAATCAATGTCGATTTTAAAGATATGGAGATTGAAGAGCAATACCGCGCAGATTGGGAAAAAATGGGCATTTTCAACTTACAGATGAAAAACCCCGAACCTACCTACCGCGCCTATTCAATGGCCAACCACCCGGCCGAGGGCAATATTGTAATGCTGAACATTAGGATTGCCACACCGCCTTGGGACAGGAACAAAAATGATTTTATGAAGATAAACCCCGGAATCTGCTCGTCATTTATATTTTCGCGCAAGCCGGGCGATAAAGTAACAGTATCGGGACCTTATGGAGAATTTTTTATAAAAGAGACCGAAAACGAGATGATGTTTATTGGTGGCGGAGCAGGAATGGCACCAATGCGCTCGCATATTTTCCATCTTTTTAAAACAGCAAAAACAGGGCGAAAAACAACATTTTGGTATGGGGCACGCTCAATGAAAGAGGTTTTTTACAAAGATGAATTTGATGCCATTGCAGCCGAATTCCCGAATTTTGAATGGCACCTTGCCCTTTCGGAGCCGCTGCCCGAAGACAACTGGGAAGGCCCAACAGGCTTTATACACCAAGTAATATTAAACAACTACTTAACAAAGCACGAAGAGCCTGAAGATATTGAGTACTACCTTTGCGGACCGCCAATGATGAATGATGCCGTAAACAGTATGCTTTACAACTTGGGCGTACCAGATGAGATGATTGCTTTTGACGACTTTGGGTAAAAATGCAAGACTATATAAAAAGTATTTATATTTAATATTACAAATATGTCCGCTAAGTAACACCGCCCTCTGGGCGGTAATCACAACCGCCCAAAGGGCGGTGTTACTAAAGATACTATTGGATTTAAAGTCTTTATTAATCTATATATAACTGATTAGTTGCTATAATTGCAGTTCGTAAATAACTGCAATTTATTTAAACTTAGTAAATATGTCAAAATTACTTGTTTCGGTTATCCTGATTTTACTAATAACCCAATCGTGTACAAAAAAAACAGATTACATTAAAAACGAAGGCTTTGTTTTTGGCACATCGTACCACTTTACCTATAAAAACAACACCAACCTTGAGCATGATATTAAAGCCGTACTCAATGAGTTTAACGCTTCATTAAGCACATACGACACCAATTCGGTTATAAGCCGTATTAACTTAAACGATACCTCGGTAACAGTTGACGGCTATTTTATTAAATGCTTTAATACAGCTTATGAAATATCAACAATAACAAACGGGGCTTTTGATATAACAGTAGCACCGGTAGTCAACGCATGGGGGTTTGGTTTTGATGAATCGACAACCGCCGACAGCTCAAAAATAGATTCGTTGATGCAATTTGTGGGCTTTAACAAGGTAAAATTAATCGACAAAAAAATTGTTAAACAGAGCAGCGGTATTATGCTCGATGCCAGTGCCATTGCCAAAGGCTTTGGGGTTGATGTGGCTGCCCAACTATTAGAAGACAAAGGAATAACAAACTATATGGTTGAAATTGGCGGTGAGGTTAGGGCTAAAGGATTAAACCCCACGGGCAATCTATGGCGCATAGGCATTGACAAACCTATTGATGATGTAACTGCAACGCAGCGCAAACTTCAGGCGGTTGTTTGGTTAAACAACAAAAGCTTGGCAACATCGGGAAATTACAGGCAGTTTTACAAAAAAGGGGGTATTAAATACTCGCATACCATAAACCCTAAAACCGGATATCCGGCGCGCAACAGCCTGTTAAGCACATCGGTTTTGGCAAATAACTGCATAACCGCCGATGCATTTGCCACAGCATTTATGGTGCTTGGTTTACAAAAAAGCATCGAATTATCGAAAACCCTTGATAGTATTGAGGTGTATTTTATTTATGCCGACACAAATTCGCAAAACTACAAAATTTACTCATCAGCCGGATTTCAGGAAATAGTTAAGGATTAAACTGCGATGATAGATACTCAAAATAGTTTTCGGGTGTAACAACAACTGTTTCTTTAATATTATATGCTTGGGTAAATGTTTTCGGGAATCTTACATTTCTGTTTTTATTCCATTTTATTTCAAAAGCCTTAATATAACCGTCAACCTCTTCAATATAATCAACCTCTTGTTGCTGGGTAGTTCTCCAAAAATAGCTTTTGCCGTAAAACTCGTTATAACTGTTATGCTTAATACGCTCGCTTATAAAATAATTTTCCCAAAGTGCTCCTATATCAGTACGTAATTCAATAGGGGTAAAATTGCCTATAACAGCATTTCGGATACCATTATCATAAAAATATATTTTTCTCCCTTTTTTTATCTCATTTCTTACATTTCTACTAAAAGCTTCCAGTTTAAATATCACAAATGCTTTTTCTAAAAGATTAATATATTTCTCAACCGTCTCTTTATCAATGCCAATTAGTTTTGATAGTTCGTTATATGATACTTCACTACCAACTTGAAGTGATAATGCCCTAATTAGTTTTTCTAATATTGCAGGTTTTTTAATTTTTTCATATGCAAATAAATCTTTATACAAATAGCTGCCTGCAATTAGTTTTAAAATTCGTTTCTCTTTTCCATGCGATGTTATCACTTCGGGGTAATTGCCATAAATCAAGCGATGATTCAAATGCCTAATTTCTTCCAATAATCCGTGGTGGCTTATCATCTCCTCAGTAGAAAGAGGGAATAATTGATATTCAAATTTTCTGCCTGTTAATGGTTCATTTGTCTCATTTGCAAGCTCAAGTGACGATGAGCCTGTAACAATTAGCTGTGTGTTTGGTATTTGGTCAATAATAAGTTTCGATACAATTCCAATATCCTTTATCCGTTGAGCTTCGTCAATAATAATAATACTTTTGTTACCAATAAAATTCTTTAACTTTACAGCTGTTGGTTTATGCAAAATTGCATGCGTATCTGCATCGTCGCCATTAAAAAATATACAGTCTCCAATCTTATTTTTAAGAAACTCATTTATTAAAGTAGTTTTACCTACCTGTCGTGCTCCTAAAATAATTATAGCCTTGCCTTTAAACAAATCGCTATTCATATTTTTTATGCATACCCTGTTTATCATATACAGCTATTTTATTAGCAAATATATAATATTTTTCGATTACAATCGAATATAATCATAATATTTCTCGATTACAATCGAATATAATCATAATATTTTTCGGTTTGGTATAATAAAAGCAGAAAAAAACTTCGCTGCAAACAGACGAAGAATTCTTTTTATTAAATTGGTTTTTTATTGCTTACGAGCTTAACTTTTTTAAATCTCCCCTCCTCTTTCGCTTTTCTTTGCTCAATTTTATCCATTGTTTGCGCACAAGTTATGCCCATTTTTCTCATATCCTTATTGTGGCCTACATGCGTTTCCGGAAACCTCTTTTTTCTAAAAACAATATTAAAAGCCATCCCCGCTATTCCAATCCCCAAAATTACAGTTGCCAATAAAACAATTTCCATATATATTAATTTTTGGCAAAGTTACTATTTGAGCAGCAAATTGCAAGTATAAAACAACTACAATAGGGTTTGCTGAAAAACTTATAAATTATTTACTATCAACACGCTTTGTGTTTTTCAGCAAACCCTACATTAAATGTTCAAAATATGTTAACGGTTATTCCTGAACCATTTTCTCCTCACCGTTGCAATATTTGCAATAGCTGTTTTTAACTTCCTGATTTTCAAAAATTCTGAATGAGAAATTATCACCATTAAAGAGTTCGCAATAGCGCCTTGGGTTGAGCTCCCTGCTGCGATTCATGGCATAATTAAACCTTTGTGTATGCATACGCATGTTATAACGGCTACAAAGCGACACATAGGCAAAAAGCAGTTCTTCATTAACATTAGGATGGTATATCCACGGTTCTAAAATTTTTAATGCAAACTGATAATCATTATTTTCAATAAACAACTCGGCAAGTTTTAACGAATTTTGCAGCGTTTCGTCCTTTATGTCAACAATATTTTTAATCCTGTCGATGCACGCTTCCCTAAGCTTATTGTCTTTAACTACCGAATCGGCATAGTTGATTATTTTAAACTGAAGTTTAATATTGAGCCCGTCAACTGTCGATTTTCTTAAATGGGTATAATACAGGCGATTGATGCGTGTTTGCAAATTTGATGCATCCTCAGGCGAGCCAAAAGGCTCTGCTTTTATTTTTAAATAAAGGTCGTTGAACGCAATATACTCGTTTTCGGGGTTGATATTATATAAATTGTCAACTCCAGACACAAACTCATTATTTGTTATCTGTTTGGTATAGTGTTGCAACCATAGTTTATTCATTATCATTCCTGCATATTTTTTCTTTTCAGGAATTTGAAGTTCAAATAAAACATCGGGTTTATATTGATAATTAAGCACCTTTTTCATAATATATTTTTGGATAGACAGGGCTGTAACCCTATCTCCGTCAGACAGTGCATTATGGAATTTTTTAAGCACATATGGGCGTTCGTTTTCGCCTGATATGTCAAAAGTTACCTTCATGTCAATTTTTGCATACCTATGGTTTTTTAAAACCGGTTCAAGCTCTTTAATCAACTTATAATCGCGTATATATGCCTGAGCCTCTTCCAAGCTCATTGATGCCATAATATTATGTTGCGTTTTTTGAATATCTTTTTTAAAATCATCCCAATTATAATCGGTAATAATTTGTGTGTTTATTATCTCGGTTTGCCTGTCGTTAAGCGCTTTTATTATACTTTCGGCACGCTTTTGTTGCAAAATTTTGTTTTCATTATCAGTCCCTTCAATTGAACTATATGCAGTTATCTTTAAATTATATATTAAGAATGACGGCTCACTTAAAAGCTTTAAAAATGGTTCAATATCAGTAGTTTCATAAGTGTACTTGTTGTTCTCAAACGGTATTTTCAGGCTTAGCTGCATTGAATCGGCCACCGGAATGTACTTAAATTTTGAATTAATGGTTACTGTATCGGCCAATAGCTTTACATTTCGTGTATAGGTGCCCGATGTTTTATTCAAAAAGCTCTTTGGAACAGTTTGGCATACACTTTTGTTTTTTATTATCACAAGGTTTAATTCGTAGTTATCAGAAATACCCTCGGGCAAAACAGCAAGTTGTGCTTTAAATGCTTTGGGATTTTCTTGTGTGTTGGCAAGGTTATTCTTAAACAGTTTGTTCGAATAGATACGTTTGGTAAGCACCCCTTGATTAAACAGGTTATGATCGACAATATTAGGTCCGGCACAGCTAAACTGCTCTTTTTGCAGAATATCAACCGCAAGCCCGTCCTTTTTTTTGTCGATAAGCTTTTTTAATGAGCGTAAATTATCGGTCTCAAAATAGATAGCATTATCTTCAACATACAACCCTTTTTGCAAATCAATCAAATTCTCGTAACGGTTTACCTTTTTGCAAAAAACGGGGTCTTTAGGTTTAAGCCCATAAGTTTTTTTTGTATAAGGAACTAACAGGTTAGATACATATTTAGGCCCTTCATTAAATGATTTGTAATTACCCAAAACTACCGATGTAAAAACCTTACGCTTACGGCTGTCTAACTTCACACTAATGCCAATTAGGTTATACTCGTAACCCTCAAAAAGTTTAGCTTTTTTTGTGCTTGCAAACCATTTAAACACAATATCGTCGGCAATTTTAGCATACGTATAAGGTATTTTACCTTTTTTAATGTTGTTTTTTGAGCTTAACTCTGCCCCAACTCTTGAGCCTCCAAATGCCTCAATCCTATCTCCGGTGGTTATATTTGTTTTATCATCCCTAACAAGCTCTGTGTTTCCGGTCATCGCCATATAATCGGCCTGATCATTGGCAGCAAGTTTAAGCAGTTCGCTTTTTTGTTTTTGTTCGAATCCCCTTTTTTCTAATAGGTAATTTATTTTGTCAAAAATAATTTCCTCAACAACCTTTTCATAAAATTGATCAGGGTCAGCCTCATCTTTTGAGTTTATTACCAATTCGCCAATTATATATGTTTTATCAATTTCTTGTGCACCCAAATTAAAAAAACCAAACTGTAAAAGGGTAAAAAGAGGCAGCACCAAAAAATATGGCGTTATTCCTGTTTTTTTTATTAGGCGCATTATGTAAAAGTTATATTCCAAAGTTATTATATTGAGCCAACCATGTAAATTATTACCAAATATTTATACTACTATACAACGATAAAAATAATTAAAAGTTCTATCAATCAAGTAAAATACTTAATAAACTGATAGATTTATAACTCCACAAATCTATAAATATTATTTTAAAACCGATTTATGTCGATACTATTTTTAACGGATTTTATGAACAATAGGGTTAACCTAACATTAAATGCATGAGTAGTAGGAGGTTTCAAAACTATTAATTATTAGGTCGATATAATATTGATGCATATTATAATCTTTGGTATTTACAACTTTTTCCACCATCGCTTATGTACATTATTAGTGTCTGGTATTTTCATTATTTAAAATCAATATCTCTTCAACTATTCTATTAGAAATACGAAAATCCGTTTCTAATAATAAATCTATTAGAGGTTTTACTTTTCCAATTATTCCCATTTGTTTTGCTTTGTGGATAATTCCAAGAGTACCTGTAATTTTTAAATTCAACTTTAAAGCCAACTTTCTTGCTTTTAAATCATCCAACAAAAGCAATGTGTTATTATCAAACTCCTTTGCTAAAGCAATTGCACTAGCTTCTCCTAAATCTACTTGCGTTTCAAGAAAGTTTTGATATTTTTTGTCTGAAACTGATTCAACCTTAATCCATTTAGGTAATTCTTCACCAAACTCTTCTGCTATTTCAGGTGTTGTAGTAAGTTCTCCATAAACTTTTTTGAGCAAACTTAAATGCTCAATTTTATGAAAGAGAATCAAAGTACTTGTATCTGAAATTACAAT
>CAYQPP010000087.1:0-12566 GCA_964419235.1 uncultured Bacteroidales bacterium | reverse complement strand
GTAATACAGGTAATTGCGATTTTCCATACAAGCAGAAATCCTGAAATATGGAATGAGCGGATATAAAGCACGACGGTACAATGATTTGTAAACGTAATGCTATCAAACGTTGCAGGTTGAAAGGGTAGAAAGTTCAATTTATACCGCAAATTTAATTTCTTAACATAAATAAAATTTTGTAGAGTCTTCGTGTAAGCACTATTTAGTAAATTGTAAGGGTGAGAAACTTTAAATCGCACTACGCTTACAATAACGTTGTGCTTAATATAAAAAGGCATATGGAAATTAAGGAACTGAATAAAAAACCAGGCATTGAACAAAACAAAGAGTTAATTAGAGCTTACACTCAATTCGATAAACTTTTAACAGAATTGAAAAAAAAGGAGATTCCAATTGAAATTGTAAATTCTATCAATAATGGTATTGAACAAATAAATTCTGTTTCAGAATCAGAAAAGGAATTGAGAAAAAAAATAAGAAAGACTCAATCAGGCATTATTAAATTGATTGAAAAAGAACACAAACTTGTAACGAAAAATCATTATAAAAATACTTGGTTAACAGTTGGAATGGCTGCATTTGGTATTCCTCTGGGAATTGCTTTTGGGACGAGCCTTGGGAATATGGGATTACTAGGAATAGGATTACCTATTGGAATGATAATTGGAATTGGAACTACAATGGACAAAAAAGCATTTGAGGAAGGAAGACAACTGGACTTAGAAATTAAATACTAAGCACAGCAATGTATATAAACTATTGTTGGTAAGGTTGTGGGGTAATGTATCATAGGATTTTCTCAGCAAACCCTAACATATTGTTTGCAAAAAGCTTGCAGCTATAATTTGGTTAAAATAATTACAACTCAGGTTTTTTGCGCAGGTTTTTTTTAATTGATGCCTGTTTTTTATTATCGAGCCTCTTTTTTATTGATGTTAAAGTAGGCTTTGTGGCTTTTCGGGTTTTTTGAGGAGTTAGCGCATTTTCAATAAGTGAAATAAATTTTTGAATGGCTTCTATTTTGTTTTTCAGTTGCGACCGCGATGTTTGGACAGTTATTATCAAATCGTTTTCAAGTGTAAGTTTATTTGCCAATTTTGAAAGTATAATCCCCTTTTCATCATCATTAAGCACATTTGAGTTGGCAACATTAAAACGGAGCTCAATTTTAGTATTTACCTTATTAACATGCTGCCCGCCTGGGCCGCTGCTTCGGCTGGCACTAAAACTAAGCTCTTGAACCAATAAGTTTTTTTGTAATTCTGTTAGCATATGCTTTGTTTATTCAATAAGAGATTTAACAATTTCACTTATTTTTTTGATTGATTTAATATGCTCAATGCCGGGACCGGCAACCCAAACTGTTTTATATGTAGCTTTAAATGCAGCTTTTTCCATGGTTTTCATGCCGCGGTTTAATATAAGCATTTTTGCATATTTTTTAAGCCATCTGTTTTTGTTCAGCAGTTTTTCTAAAAAGTTTGCATGTGTACCAATTTCTTGAACATATGGCGTATTTATTACCGAAAGCGGCGACCCCGACATTCTGTTTGTTGTAACAATGTCGTCGGCGCCAAAATTTATTATAGCCTGTTTATATTCCAAATTAACATTACACTCGTGCGATGCGATAAAAGGTGTCCCGATAGAAAGACCGTCAGCACCAAGTTTTATAATTTCGTTTAACTGTTTACTGTTGGCAACCCCACCGGCCGACAGCACCGGTATGTTGCAATGCTTTTTCAGTAGCGGTATCAGCTTGTTTGCAGGCAACGTTCCGGCATGTCCGCCGGCATTGTTATTTACCGCAATTAATGCATCGGCGCCAAGCTTTTCAACTTTTTGAGCAATTTTAAGGTCAACAACATCGCAAAAAACCTTAATGCTGAGTGGTTTGCATTTTGCAATTACAGGTTTTGGGTTGCCAAGCGAGGTTATTATAAAGCCAACCTTAAGCTCGGCCAAAGTATTTAATTGTTGCTTAAATTTTGGGTTCGATTTGTTTACTATCAGGTTTATGCCGAATGGTTTGTCCGATGCCGTTTTTATTTCCATAATGGCTGCCCGCAACTCTTTGTCGGTTTTGTAGTTTAATGCAGGAATAGCCCCTGTAATACCCGATTTTAAAGCCTCAATTACCATTGTGGTGTTCGATACCAAAAACATGGGAGCCATTATTATCGGGTATTTTATGCCGAGCATCCGGCAAAGTAAATTATTGTCCATTTTATTATATTTAAAATTTTGGTAACCCAAAATTAAGCTTCATTAATGTGGGTTAACCAATGTATTATAAGCAAAAATAGTGTAATTTATGCATATGCGTTGCACCTATGCAATAAACTGCTAATTTTACACAAAAATTATTTAATATGGCTAACAGATTTGTTTTTGTGCTTTTTTATTTAGGCATTAACCTGTTTAGGGTTATACCGTTTTGGTTGCTTTATGCGAAAAGCTATTTTGTATATGTAATTATTTACTATGTAGCAAAATACCGAAAAAAAGTTGTTATCGACAATTTGTCGAAATGCTTTCCTGATAAAGATAATAATGAGATAAGTAAAATTACAAAGGAGTTTTTTAAATATAATTTGGCCGATATTTTTGCTGAGGGGCTTAAGGGTTTTACAATGAGTCAAAAGCAATTTATTGATAGGTACAAAGTAATAAATCCCGAAATACTTGAAAGTTATTATGATGCCGGACAGGATGTAATTGCCGTCGCAAGTCATTATTGTAACTGGGAGTGGGGTATTCAGGCGTTTGATGCACAAGTTAAACATCAAGCTGCAGCTTTATATAAGCCTTTGAGCAATATATTTATAGAAAAGTATTCAAAAAAATTGCGTGAGAAATCGGGTATGAAACTTATATCTATTACCGATACGTTGAGTTATTTTACAAGCAAAAAGGCAAAACCCGTGGTTTATATAATGGCAGCCGATCAATATCCGGGCGGAGCAATGGACAAAGCCGTTTGGGTTGATTTTTTGGGCAGGAGCACACCTTGTTTGCATGGTCCTGAAAGTTATGCTCGCTATAATAAACTGCCAATTCTGTTTTTTGATGTGCAACGCGTAAAAAGAGGGTATTATACCCTTGAAATAAAGCTGCTGGCCGAAAAACCACATGAACTTGAGAAAGGCGAAATTACCAAACGGTATATGAATAATTTGGAGCAGGCTATTTTAAAACAGCCTGCAAACTGGCTCTGGTCGCATAAGCGTTGGAAACATGAGAATAGTTAGGGCAGTGTTTTCAACAATTGTTTGACTACCAAACCATAGATTTACAAATACTGTTTACTCCAAATCGTCTAATTCGTCAAGGGCATCGTCAAGCTCGTCGCCTGTTGTAATGTCATCGTTTGTTTGTTCAATTATCTGCTCTTGATTTTTGTCAACAGCAACTTCAGCCTCTTTAGTTTGTAGCAAAAGCGTGATAACTATTCCTAAAACCGAAATAGCCATGGCAATCAAACTTCCAAAGCATTTAACCTTTTTTTTGGTTGAGATAAGAAAAGCAATTAACCCAAAAATTAAACCCAATAGCAAAGGGGCAAAAGCAATTGTGCCGGGTACTTTAAATGCTATTATTAAACCAAATAACCCCGACAATAAACCTAATACGGCTATAACTTTTACGTAGGCAGGTAATTTTTTCATAGTTCTGTTTTTTTAAGTTGTTATTAAGTTTATCACAAATATATTATATTTTATTATCAACCTTAATTCCGCAACTGTTAAAGTTAAATGCTTGATAGTTACGGCGTGAGTTCTTTTTGAAAGTCTCACATTTTATTATTATAAATATCTTTAAATCAACAACTCACGCCGTAACCCCGAAAAAAAACGGGACAGGCTTTGCGGATTTAAGAATCAATATTAATTTTTCAACCCTTCAAATTTTGACAATTCAATAAGTGCCTTGCCCTCTTTGTAAACTGTTGAAATTAGTACAGGAACACGATTATTATCGGCGGTAAGCCAAATAAAAGTTACATTGGGTTCAACAATAAATTTTCGGTTTAAAACCAAACCAATCTTATAGCATTGTTTGTTTCCCATACCCTTAACATTAATAGTCTCTTTACCCATATATTTTATATTAAAATCGAGCAGCCGTTCCATAAAAACAATGCTAAGGGGTATTTTTTGCCCTAATTTAAAATTATTGTAGTCGAGGCTTCGCGATAGATATATAAATGAGACAACATCATAAGTGTTTGCTTTTATGGGTATGTTTTTGACAATATCGGGTACGCCTGTTTTGGTAACCTTAATGTTTGTAACACCTGTTTTGTGCTTAAAAGTATATTTGCCTTTGGTAATATTTCCTTTTACATCAGAGTCTTGTGCCATTATCAAAGGTTTTATTGATGATGCATCAATGTAAGTTTGATAGGCATGGCGAACTTTTACGTAATTATCCCACGATGTTAATGTATTTGCAGTAAATTTTAAACGGTAAATAGGTTTTTTTTTGCCGGGTACATTTGTTACTTCCATGTCAATGCCCGCAAGCTTTGTCATTAAACCTTTCATGTTATACGATGCAATGTACGATAGCTTTTCGTTGGGTGCAAATGCAGGTTTGTTAATAACTAAAGTTTGATTAAAAGCATTTAGTCCTGTTAACAAAAAACAAAATAAGAGCAGGTTTCTCATCATATTATTATTTTTATAGAATCAAAAGTAATGAATAAAATGATTTTGGCAATATTAGGATGCCATTCAATTTAAAAATTATTGTTATAAGAAATCTTGGTAGTATTAATATCATAATAATAGCAATTATAAAACATCTGTTTAATTATATAATTAGCTCTATATTTATTATTTTTGCCGGCGCATTTTATAAATAAAATAAAAATTATATGAGCAATTTAGAGTCATATTTCCAAGAGTTTAGAAAAGGAGTTGTCGGGAATGATGCTACTTATGATTCCCCATACGGAATACAAAATATAATTTATGCCGACTGGATTGCCGGCGGGCGTTTGCATAAGTCTGTTGAAAATCAGATAACCAATGTTTTTGGGCCTTTTGTGGCAAACACGCATACCGAAACAAGCGAAACAGGCACGCGCATGACTAAGGCCTATCATTATGCCCAGTCAATAATTAAAAAAAATGTTAATGCCGGTCCCGATGATGTAATTATTTCTGCCGGTTTTGGTATGACAGCTGTAATAAATAAACTTATTAGGATACTTGGCTTACGTTCATGTGGTTATTTATCGCATAAAAAATGCCTTCGAGATAGTGAAAAACCTGTTGTGTTTATAACACATATGGAGCACCACTCTAATCATACATCGTGGCTTGAGACCAATGCCGATGTTATAATTATACCACCGGGCAAAGGCTTAACGGTTGATGTTGATGAGCTTAGAAAATTGTTGGAAGAGCATAAAGACCGAAAATTTAAAATTGGTGCATTTACAGCTTGCTCAAATGTTACAGGCGTGCATGCGCCTTATTATGAATTGGCAAAAATTATGCATGAATATAACGGATTGGCTTTTGTTGATTATGCTGCATCGGCTCCATATGAGGAGATAAACATGCACCCTGCCGACGAACAGGCTAAACTGGATGGCATTTATTTTAGTCCGCATAAGTTTTTGGGTGGCCCCGGCTCGTCAGGCATTTTGCTTTTCGACTCAAAGCTATACAATAATGAAATTCCCGACAACCCGGGTGGCGGAACTGTTGATTGGACAAACCCATGGAATGAGTATAAATATGTTGATGATATTGAAGCGAGAGAAGATGGCGGAACTCCCGGTTTTTTGCAGATGATTAGGGCTGCCTTATCGTTTGAGTTAAAAAACAAAATGGGTATCGACAATATTTTAGAAAGAGAAAAAGAACTACTGAAAATTGCTTTTCCGGGAATGCACGCTATACCCGAGGTAAATATTTTGGCCGATAATATTGCAGACAGGCTGGGGATTATATCATTCTATATAATTGATATACATTTTAACCTAATTGTTAAGCTTTTAAGCGATAGATTTGGTATTCAGGCAAGAGGTGGGTGTGCCTGTGCCGGTACTTACGGGCACTATCTGTTAGAGGTTAGCCATGAAAAATCGAATGAAATAACAAATAAAATAAACCATGGCGATTTATCTGATAAACCGGGGTGGGTACGCTGGTCGTTGCACCCAACAATGACTGATAAAGAAGCTTATGATTTTATAGATGCAATTAAACAGATTATTGCAAATAAAAAGGAGTGGGAAAAGGATTATATTTACGACAATAAGAAAAATGAATTCTTTCATAAAGACCGCCCATCAGGCTCAATACCACAGGAGATAAAAGATTGGTTTAAGATTTAGGTTGTTAGATTTTACCGCTGAGGCGCTGAGGACACAGAAGTTTTGTTCGCGAATTATATGCTTACAGCATGAAGGTATAAGTTGTATAAGAAAATAATGTAACAAATACATTATGTTTGCAATACCTTTGAGGGTAGCAACAAAACGTGTAGTTTTAACACTTTATTAGCTTGCTATTTTACATATACCATATGAAAGAACTCATGCGATAGTGAGGGAGTTTAACCTGCGTAACACCGCCCTCTGGGCGGTAAATACAACCGCCCAGAGGGCGGTGTTACGTAATACAGTTTTGCAAAATACTATTGCCTGCAAATTTGAAGCTATTATTAATTGGTATAAACTGATTATAATTACAAATTTGCGTGAATTATATGCTTACAGCATAAAGGTATGTTATATTAAGTTTTAGACATAAAACAATGTAACAATACAATAATGCAACAAATATGATTAAAAGACTTTAGATATAAGCCTCAACCTCAACCTTTAGGTATTATCGGTTATTAGGAATCTTTAATTTATTATACTCGATTGAGGTCGGCCGTTTCGGTATGTTTCTACCAAAATTGCTTGCACAAATGAATCATCATAAGTTAATGTCCAAGCATTATTTTTTAGTAAGGTTCTGAATGATTCATTACCAATATATTTACTGCGCGAAAGGTTTATTTGAACACCATGACCTGTCCAACGGTAAAATTCATATTCGTAATCGGAGCCGTCAATCCATTGACGCATTGGTCGGTACTCAGGATTAGAGCCAAGCTTAGCTGAAACGACGTCAACTATCTCCTTAATTCTATAATCCTCAATTCTACGTCTTTCAATACTATAAATGGTATTATAGCCAATAATTTTAAAAGTAATATCTTTGTTTTCAATAAATTCACAATCTTCAATAGTGTAATTGGGGTAATTGTAAATGCCTCTGGTTTTTAATAACGACCTATCAATTTGGTCACCGATAGTATAATTGGATATTAAAAATTTTATTTGTTTAAAATGTTGTGTTTCAGGCAATGAGATGTCTGATTTAGTATATAATACAATTGGAAAGGGTTCGGTATAAAGAATAAGTTTTGGCTTTTTGTTAATGTAAATTAAATCATACATAACAGTATCGCACTGTTTTTCAAAATGGGTAATTATAAATTCTTTATTATCATTAAAATACCCTCGTTCATTATAGTTGGTATAAATTAATGTAGAGTCGTTAATGTGTAATGGGAAGGTTTTAATATTAGATGCAATATTTTTTGATGTGTCATAGTACGTAAAGCTAATGGCAGAGTCGTTTCTAAATACCAGTTTGTTACTCCTGTACCACTCGTTACCTAAAAAAATCGCCAGTTTTTGCGCTTTATTATTATGCTTGCACGATGTTGTAATTACTACTAATATAAAAAATAGTATAGCTGTTTTTATTGGGCTTTTTAACTTCATAATTCATTATAATTTATATTATCTGCAAGATATGAAAAAGAAATGATAAATAAAGTAATTTTTTTTAAGGCTTTAATCGAGTGTAATTAATATGTAATATACGTTATATCAGTAATATACACATACTGTGATTGTAACTTATAAAAATGTATTTTTTTTGCACAGTTTTAGAAAAAATATTTATATTTGCACCCGCATTTGGCTCCGTAGCATAACTGAATAGTGCACCTGACTACGGATCAGGAGGTTGGGGGTTTGAATCCCTCCGGAGTCACAAATTTTGATTAAAGCTGTAAGTAAAACTTGCAGCTTTTTTTTTGAAAAAATACTTTATTGCTAAAGGCAATAAAGGCGGAGGCAAGGATGTAAATAATTATCATATTACTTGCCATGTTTAAATATGGTGTTATTTTCATCTCAATTGCTAATATTTTTTCATTCATTAAAACCTGTCTCGCTTAAGCGTATTTGCGGTAGAACCTTTTTTATTGCAGTTATATATCTTTTAAATCAATGCTTAAACTTGTTAACGATCCAAAACAGCCGTAGCCGCCATTAACCGTGGTAAAACGTGGGCGAAAGGCATTGGGTTTAAAAAATGTATTTGATGTGGAGACATATTTTTCATAATTTTTATCGTAAGCGATAACGTAAAGCCGGTTTATCGAACTTGATTCGTGATAGTCGATATTTAGGTTTATTTCAATATTGGTATTATCGGGAACAATGCGTTTAAATGCATGTGAATATTCATCGATATAATAAATATCGTACATATAGGCCGATGTGTCGTGTTTAATTTTGAAGCTTAAATTGTTTTCGCCAATTGAAATAGTGTTTTTATCAACCGTTGGCATGTTCGGTATTATGGTTGACGATGTAACATTAAAGGTGTCGTAAACACATGAATAATTCCACTTATCGCCAGGGGTAGGAGTAATGCTATAATTATAATAGTGCCCATCGCCTCTATCTGTCAATAGTAAAGTATCGTTGTTGTGGTTTAATGCTATATTGGCATCATAAATATTTATATCGGTTATGGTATCAAAAACATAAGGTATAAAATGAACCTCAAAAAAATGGTTTATCGTATCCATTGTGTTGCCTGCCTTTAACATGCCAAAAATATTAAGCCCCGGTTTATACTCGCTATTTATGTTGGTTGGCTGCAATGGCAGGCCAATGTATGTTTCAAGCACTTTTTCGCAACTACTTAGTAAAAAAACAATAACAAGTATAATTGTTGTTGTTTTGTATTTGGCAGATGCTAACCTATTAACGGTATATTTATGCTTATTCATAATAATACAATTTAAAATTTAATTGTGTAGCCTGCGCTTACTGCCGGCAGGTAATTCATTCCTATAGGTATATATTTATCGAATCCAATTATTGGTAAATAATAGTTTACATTTCTTCGTAAAAAAAGAATATTTCTGATGCTTATTACCAAATACGACTCTTCGGCATTAAAAAAATCTGAAATATCTTTACCAAAACCTTTTACTATACGTTTTTCCATACCTAAATTAATACTCATAATCCACGGCATGCGCGAGCTGTTTTTTTGGTCGATGGTATATTGCGGGCTGTAATACATTTGGCCGGTAACAGGCTCGTACATATAAAACATTTGCAATGAGTTTTCAACCGAGCGCGGTACACCGCTCTGAAACATAAAATCGGCACTATATGAGATACGCTTTGTGGCTTGAAAATTGACAACGCCTTTTATATTATGCTTATGGTCATAATCGTATAAGTATAGTTTGCCATCCATAATGTTTGGGAACGAACGTGTTGAGCGCGAAAGCGTATAACTGCACCAACCTGAAAAACGTTTATACTGGCCTTTCCATAGCAGTTCAATGCCATAAGATTCGCCCCATCCTTCAACTATTTTATCGGAAAAAGCAAAGGCCTCAAACCGGCTTTGCATCATATTAAAAATATATGTCCGGTCAATTTTTTTATAATAAACATCAGCTGTTAATTTGTGGTTTTTGTTTATGCGTTTTTCAACCCCAATAATATAATGGTACGAAATACTTGGTTTGCTTTTTATTAATGGGTAGTAATAATCAAGAAATTGGTTAAACTCTAAATCTTGGGTGTTCATACTTATAATGTACTGGTAGTATTTGCCGTATGCCGCTTTAAATTTTAACCCTTTATTTACCGATAGTGCCATATTTATCCGTGGTTCAACCTCGTACCCCCTGCTCTCAAAGTTTGAAAGCCTAACCCCGGGCCTAACGGTCAATTTTCCCAATTTTATTTTATCTTCGGCAAATATTGACATCAATTGAGGTTCTGCCTTGGCTTTTGCCCCGTCAATCCCATTTATTTGCGATTCGTTTAAAAACAGGTATTTGTTATATTCGGCGCCTATCTTGAGTTTTGTCCAATAAAAAGGCTTGTAGTTTAATGATGCTTTTACCGTATAATCGTTCACCTTGCTTTTAAACCGTGTGCTTGTATTGAATTTAACATCTTCAAATTTCATTTTAAGCAGGGTAAAGTTGTTGGCATTGTGTAGCGATAAATAGCTTTGTACCCTGATAAACAGTTTTGGCGAAATAACCGATTTCCAAATAACCGTTCCAATATTATTGCGCCATTGGTTTTGCCAAGTAAAGTTCATATTGTTGAAAATATCAGACATAATGGTGTCGCCTAACCTGTACATTGAGTTGCCAAGGTATTTGTAAAAGGTATTAATATCCATTGATGTGTGATCTTTTGAGCCAAAGTACTTTATATCAATACGGTTGCGAGAGTTTATTCTATGTGTAACCGAAAGGTTTACATCGTAAAAATAGTTGTTGCTCTGCATAATAAAATTGCTGATTATATCATAGTTTAAGCGTCCGGCAACCATCATGGTGGTTTTTTTGTTTAGCGGAAATTCAACAAATACATTCGATTCAACAGTTGAAGGGTGTATTTCGCCATGTATCCCATTTTTATTCCCGTCTTTTGTTGAGATATGAATGACCGAAGAATTTCGCCCTCCGTATTCGGCCCCAAAACCACCTACTAGTATATCAATATTTTTAACGGTTTGCATATTAAATATACCCGATGATGAAATAAAATGGTATGGATTATAGATGGTTACCCCGTCAAGCATAATCAGGTTTTCGGCGGGGTCGCTGCCACGTACCGAAACCAATGGCGAAAGAGGTTCGGTAGCCTCAATGCCCGGTAAAAACCTTATTGCCCTAAAAACATCGTTTCGGGCAGTAGGTATGCTCTTGATGGTTTTTGGCGAGAGCCTGTGCTGGCTTGTCTCAATTTCGCGGTCAACAACCATATCCGATGATAGTTCAATAATATTTACCTGCCCCAGTTCAATGGGCTGTGGTTTTAATTTAACCTCTTTAAAAATATTTTTTTTGCTATTAAAATTTATTTTTAATTTTTTTGAAGTATAGCCAATAAACGAAATTGTAATGTCAATGTCATTTTCGGTAATTCCGGGGAGGCTAAAAAAACCATTAATGTCGGTTGCTGCCCCCAATTTACTTGCACCCTGAACAACAACGGTTGCTCCAATTAGTGTTTCGCCGGTGTTATAATCGTAAACTATCCCCGAAAGGGTGTTTTTTTGCGCCCACAGCTGTAAACATGAAAAAACCAATGCCAATGAAATAATTGCCCTGCCCATTTTAAAATTTATATGCACAATTTAACACTAAGCCTACGCTAAATATAGGTTTGTTATATATTATATAACTTGCTTCTTCAATAAGGCCAACCCCAAAAGCAATACCACTTTTATCTAACCTGTTTAAGGTAATGCGTTGCGTCATTGAATATTGAAATAAAAAAACCTCCTCAATGGTTCGTTTTGCCTCGTCAATATCGTTCCACTTGTTAAAGCCTAACAAAAAAGCACTTTTGTTTTGCAGCAGCCAGTTTTTATTAACCCTGTAGTTTAGGTACGATACTCCGGTAGAGAATGCTACGCTTTGGCGGTTTTTGTAATTCAAATACCTAAACATTCGGCTTTTACGCTTGAATTTTTGTGCCGGTTCAGGCGATGAAAACCATATTTCAGCATCGAACCCCCAAAAAGTATAGCCGTAATACGCATCGGTGGAGATGTAAAAGTTTTTTGCTGCAACTTTTGATCCTTTGCGGAAATGGTATTGGCCAGGGTTTATTGTTTTTGTTGTGTCGGAGCAGACAGTATTTAAATCTTGAATAAACTCGGTTTTAAAATTATTTATTACTTTGGAATAAGCTTTTTCAACATTCTCTTTGCTTTTGTGTTTAAAAAAATCTTCATAATAAAATGCCCCCATTAAAATGGAGTCGCCGTTTGGTTGTATTTTAAACAGTTGAAATGCTCCATGCAGGCTAAACGAATGGTTAAACATATCCTTTGAATGGTTTATGTAGAATTCGTAAATATCAAGGTGGTAAGGTTGTCCGTTTTTGCCGTTTAGGTGATACTCAAAACTTTTGGCAAGAGGGCGTGATGTAAATACAATTTGATCGATAGGGAAAAACAGCCATTTTTTCTTCTCATATATTGAAATAAAGTTTGGGTTTTCATCCCTTAAGTCGGTAACCGATAGAGTATGCTTGAATCTTAATACGGTATCGTCAGTAAATTTTGCCGTTAAAGTATCAGCAACATACGATTGGGCTTTTGTTAAGCCGACATTAAATAGGTTAATAAACAATAATAACAAAATCAGTAATCGCATTAGTATTTAGTTATTTTATTGTTGAGTTTATATATTTTGATAAATAG
>CAYQPP010000086.1:0-12822 GCA_964419235.1 uncultured Bacteroidales bacterium | reverse complement strand
TTCTGTTTTATTACAGCTTGTAAGTTGAAAACATAACATAGCTGAACCAATTATTGTTAACAAATAGTTTTTCATTTTATTTAATTTTTTTAGTCAATAACTTATTTAAAACATTTGTGTAAATACATATGAAAGATTGTTGTTTTACAATATATTATTATTTTGCAATCTCCTTAAATCCGCAACTATCAAAGTTAAATATCTGATAGTCTCGGTGTGAATCCTTTTTTTAAGACTCTCTCTTTATTATTGTAATTAACCTTAAATCAATAATTCACACCGTAACTTGTTGATTTAAGGTTAAATAAAAAGCAAAACTTCAACATTTACTGCTTAACCCACTTTCCCCTATCTAAAACCTCTCCGTTTTTGCGCAGCTCGTAAATATACAGGCCGGTTGGCAGGTGCTCGGTTGTTTGTGCGGTATTTTTCTTGTTTTCATCACTTTTCTGCACTAACCACAAAATCATATTTAGGAATTTCTTCTAAAAAAGCATAACTATTTTTTGTGTAATCCATTTTGCAGCAATAGTGGTTTAACCCATTTGTAACAATCAAAAAATCGACCTTTAATTTTAGGTTATATGCCGAAATTTGGTCAAATGTTTTTTGTGTTATTTTAACTGTAGGCGCCTTACACTCAACAATTACACGGGCTTTACCAAAATTATCAAAAGCAACAATATCGCACCTTCGCGACAAACCGTTTAATGAGAGTCCCATTTCAACCGACAGCAATCCCTCGGGAAACCCCAACTCATGAATCATATATTGCAGAAAATTTTGCCGCACCCACTCCTCGGGGGTTAATTTCACATGCTTTTTCCGAAAAGGGTCAAAAATAGTATTTAACCTTTTGTCTATTTTAAATAGATGCGAAAAACAAGGTAAATTTAATGAGTACACCTTAAAATATTTAGTTGTAATTTTTATACAAAATAAGCGAATCATTTTAAAAATTTGGTAACATATGAGTATAAAATATTATTTTTTAATATTTAAACCTTAGCAAAAAAAATAAATATTAAGTGCAAAAATACCCGCAAGACCTTTTAGCGTTGCGAAAAAGACTATAAAACCATTTTGCCTACCAAAACAGGTTCGGAACAAATGCAGACAAATAAAAACCCAAACTATTAGAATTAGTTTTCAACAAAATATTATACCAATTGTGTAAATTATCATATTAGGGTATCTTTGGTAACTATAATTTAGTTTGGTTCTGGCACGGCATTTTAATCGGATAGTGTTTTATAAAAAATAATCGCTTAGCGTTATAGCTTTTAAATAACGCTTGTCAAAATTCCGTCAGGAGCTTTAGTATAAATAAAAAATATATCGAATGTTTACTTTTGAGCAGATAATATCTGACCTAAAAAAAAAGATTTACAAACCCATTTATTACCTGATGGGCGAAGAGTCGTACTATATTGATCAAATTACCGATTATATAGAAAAAAACGTACTGCCTGACGATGAAAAATCATTTAACCAGACTATTTTATACGGCAAGGATATTGACTTGGGCACGCTTTTAAATACTGCACGGCGGTTTCCTATGATGTCGAACCATAATGTGGTAATTTTAAAAGAGGCTCAAAATTTAAAAGGTATCGAAGGTTTGACCTCAAAAGAGGTTGACCCGTTTCTGTTATATGCCGAAAACCCTCCGCCATCGACAATAATGGTGATAAACCTTAGAGAAAGAAGCTTACATAAGGGGAAAAAAATTTTTAAAACCTTAGATAAAAATGCGGTAGTATTTGAGTCGAAACGTATTTACGAAAACAAGGTTGGCGATTGGATTACAAAGTATTTTAAAAATGCGGGGTATTCCATAGAGCTTAGGGCAGCCGAGCTAATGGCAAACCATTTGGGCAACAACCTTTCAAAAGTGGTAAAGGAGATTGAGAAGCTTACCATTGTTGTGCCCAAAGGAAGTGCTATATCTTTAAATGAGATTGAAGAGAATATAGGCATCAGCAAAGATTTTAATATTTTTGAGCTGCAAAATGCGTTGGGCAAAAAAGACGTATATAAATCGAACCTTATTATCACCCATTTGGGACAAAACCCGAAAACCAAAAGCATAATACCGTTAATTGCATTTTTGTACTCTTTTTTTACAAAGCTTTTATTGGTACACAGCTCTGCCGATAAATCAAACCAAGGTTTGGCGGCACTGCTCGGGGTAAACCCGTATTTTATGCGCGACTATTTGTCGGCTGCCCGAAATTACAGCAAAGCAAAATGCATTCATATTATTGGTTTTTTGCGCGAGTACGACACAAAGTCGAAAGGCATCGGCTCGCCAACCATTGACGATTTGGAACTGATGCGCGAGTTGGTTTACAAAATACTGCATGTTTAGGTTAGAATTTTGACATTGAATAGCATATTTATAGCGTGCAGAATAGATAAATTAAGACCTAAATTTAGGATTGCAATAATAGTAAAAGAAAGATGCAAAAACTCACAATATATAAGGCATCGGCAGGGTCGGGAAAAACATTTCGGCTTACAGGTGAATACTTAAAGCTTATTTTTAACCCCAAGCGCAGCTTTAAAAATATTTTGGCTGTAACATTTACAAACAAGGCAACTGCCGAAATGCGCGAGCGCATATTAAAAGAGTTGCACACGCTTGCTGCCGGTAAAAAATCAAAATATGCCAATGAGCTTAAGCAGGAGTACGGCTTAAACGACATTGAACTAAAAAACAGGGCAAAAATCCTGTTAAGTCAAATTTTGCACAATTACAGCAGATTCAATGTAAATACCATCGACAGTTTTTTTCAAAAAATACTAAAGGCGTTTGTTCGCGAAACAGGCTTAAGCTCAGGCTTTAACATAGAGCTCAATTTAAAGCAGGTACTTGAGCTTAGCATTGAGCGTTTTTTTGATGAGGCAAACAACAACCCTGCTATTAAAGAGTGGCTGTCAAACTATGCAATACAAAAAATTGAAGATGGCAGGAGTTGGGATATCGAAAAAGACATATTTAATTTTAGCATTGATGCTTTTAACGAAGTATTCTTTGGGTTTTCCGAATCGCAGCTTGAAGAGTTCAGCAATATGGAGAACTTTAAAGCTTATAAAAAAGAGCTAAACACAACCGTTAAATCTTTTATAGGGAGTTTAAATAATTTTGGGAAACAGGCAAAACAACAGATAGACAAACATAATTTGAGTATTGATGATTTTTCATTTGGCAAAAGCGGCGTTGCCGGCTTTTTGTTAAAACTTGAAAATATTAATTATAAAAGTGTCAAAGAGCCGAGCTCAAGGGTGCAAAAAGCATATGATTCCGACGACGGCATTGAAGGCTGGAGCTCAAAATCATCAAAAATAAAAACCGAAATACAACTATGCGTAAATGATGGACTGCATAATATTTTAAAAGGTGTTGTTGCCCACTTTAACGAAAATTATGAGTTGTACAACACCGCTTTGGCTATTTGGAAAGGCATTGATGTATTTGCCGTAATTGTTGAGGTTTTTAACCGGTTAAACAGTTACTGTATCGAAAAAAATATTTTTTTATTGCCGTTTGCCTCGCCACTTTTATCGAAAATGATTGGCAACAACGATGCACCGTTTATTTATGAAAAAACCGGAGAGTATTTAAGGTACTTTATGATTGACGAGTTTCAGGATACATCAAAATTACAATGGAACAACTTTTCGCCGCTGTTTTTAAATGGCATCTCGCAAGGCAATGAAAGCTTGGTTGTGGGCGATGTAAAACAGTCAATTTACAGGTGGCGCAACGGCGACTGGACACTTTTAAACAGTAAGCTTGCCAAAACATTCGAGCTTTTTGGCGTAAAAGAAGAATCGCTTGAAGACAATTGGAGGAGCGCTCCCGAGATAGTAAATTTTAACAACCGCATTTTTAATGAGATAGGGGGGCATGCAATAAGCTACATGCAAAGCAAAGACACTCCTGAGCAAATAGCCGATGAATTTTACAAAGTAATACAGAATATATATTCGTCGGCAAAGCAGAATGTACCCGAACAAAACAAAAATTTGCAAGGCATGGTAAATGTAAAATTTTGCGACGAAGGGAATGATAAGGATGAAAACACCCGATGGTACCTCGACAAAATGACCGATGCCATAACAGGGTTGCTTGATAAAGGCATCGGCCCCAAAGAGATTGCCATTTTAGTGCGGAAAAAGAGCGAAGGCGCTCAAGTTGCAAAACACCTGATGGAGTATGCACAAGAGCATCCCGAAAGGAAAGGGCAGTTAAGCTTTATATCAAACGATTCGGTGCTGCTGGGGTCGTCAACGGTAATATTGCTAATTATTGCTCTGCTTGAGTATTTAGAAAATACCGATAACAACGAAAGCAAAGCAGCAATAGTTTATTATTGGCTATTGTTTACAAATACGCCTACACAGTCGGCCGAAAAGCTTATTGAGATTGATTTTAATGATAAAACACAATTTTTGGCAAGCCTTCCTACCGAATTCAAGCATAACTTGAGCGAGCTTAAAAAACTCCCATTCTCAATATTGGTAAACAGGTTGCTCAATATTTTTATTTTTGCGAACAAATCGGCTCAAGTATTGCAGCAACTGCCTTTTATACACACTTTTCAAGACATTGCTTTAAATTACTCAAAAAACAACGGCAGCGATATTTCAGGATTTTTGACTTGGTGGAAAGAGTTTGGCGAGGCTACACCAATTAGTCTGTCAGACGAGCAAAATGCAATACGCATTATAACCATCCACAAATCAAAAGGGTTAGAGTACAAAGCGGTAATAATACCTTTTGCAAATTGGGGGCTCGACCAACTGCCCAAGCAAATGTGGTGCAAAACCCCCGATGCCTTTAATCGCTTTTCGATAGTTCCGGTCAGATACTCATCGGGTTTGGCAAAAACGCACTTTAAAAATGAGTACTGGGTTGAAAAAACCATGGCATTGATTGATAACCTCAATTTGCTTTATGTGGCCTTTACCCGAGCCGCCACCGCACTCTACATATTTGCCCCCGTACCATCAAAAAGTGGTACAATAAATAAAATATCCGATTTGCTGTACAATATATTTAATTCGTCGGCATCCTTTACAGAAGAATGGGAAAGCGAACAGCATACTTTTACATGCGGCTCGATAATAAAAGAATTTACCGACAACAACGAGCCTGTTGTTGATACCAAAATACCGATACTGCAAAACCCTGAGCGGAAACTCAGCCTCCGTTTGTCGGCAGGCGATTATTTTATTGACGATGACGGTTTGCTTTCAAAAAAAGTAAACAAGGGCACTATCTACCATAAAATTATGGAGCGCATTATAACATATAATGATATTGATGATGCGGTAAACTCGGTTGTTAACGAAGGTTTTTTAACCAAACCCGAATCGGTTGAGCTAATTGGCAAACTAAAAAAAATATTACATTCTGACAAAGTAAGTGGTTGGTTTAAAAATAATTATAGGGTTTTAAACGAATTATCGATAATTACCGAAAACGGTAAAACAAAACGTCCCGACCGTGTTATGATTGGAAATAACGAAATAATTGTTGTTGATTATAAGTTTACCGTTGAACATAGCAAAAGCCATTTGCGGCAGGTAAAAGAGTATATGGATTATATTAGTGCCATCGAGGGTAAAAACACAATCGGTTTTGTGTGGTATGTGTTTGAAAATGAGGTTATAGAAGTTGAATAGTGTAATTATCAGTAATATAACAATATTACTAAGCCTAAGATATGCAATTGAGAAATTTGACGAACCACTGCGGCAAAAGATATTGAAGGGAGAGTATTGATAGTTTTTATTTAAGGCACGTAAATTTATTTGGCACTATTTTCATGTTACTGTTGCAATTACAATATTTCATTACGATATTTGGCTAAAGCGTAATTATTAATTTTTATATAGTAGCATAAACAATTAACTTAAATATACTATTGTGAAAAAGTCAAACAGAGGTATCAGGATTACAGCACTTGTTTTTGTTGTGTTGGTTGCAGCGTACTTTTCGTTGCCAAAATATGCCCAGCGTGCATTAATATACCAAAAAGTTGGTATCGACGATTATACCATTTTCGAAAACCGTACCGTTGCGGCGGCACAGCCGCAAGAGTGGGAAACAGACCCTGCCGCAGCCGATTTAAAGCTTGATAAAGAAACCCTGCATGAGTTTGCAGAGCTGCAAACAATAGCTTTTTTGATTATAAAAGAAGGCAAGGTAATTTTTGAGCAGTATTGGGATGGCTACGGAACCGAGTCGCTCACAAACTCGTTTTCGATGGCAAAAAGCATTATAAGCCTGCTTATTGGGGCAGCCATCGACGATGGTTACATAAAAAGCATAGAGCAGCCTGTTTCCGATTTTATACCTGAATATAATAACGACAAAAATAAAGATTTAACAATTAAACAGGTTATGACAATGAGTTCGGGGCTTAACTGGGACGAGAGTTACGGCTCGCTGTTTTCGACCACTACCGATGCCTATTATGGGAAAGATATAAAAAACCTGATATATTCGTTAGAGGTTGTTGAGCAGCCGGGGGTTAACTTCAAATACTTAAGTGGAAACCCCGAGCTTTTGGCAATGGTTATTGAAAACGCAACAGGCAAAACGGTGTCGGAATATACATCGGAAAAATTCTGGAAACCAATGGGCGCCGTAAATGACGCACTATGGTGTTTAGATGATAAAGACGGCATGGAGAAAGCTTACTGCTGTTTTAACTCAAATGCCCGCGATTTTGCCCGCTGGGGACAGCTAATTTTAAATAACGGGGTTTGGAATAACGACACGCTTATATCGCCCGATTATATAAAACAGTCAACCAAGCCCGCATCGTATTTAATTGACGAAACAGGCTACAGCATTAATTATTATGGCTACCAGTGGTGGATTCAGCATTTAGATGGTTTTGAAGTGCCATATATGCGCGGGATATTGGGGCAATATGTTTTTGTAATTCCTAACCAAAATGCAGTTGTGGTACGTTTAGGGCGCAAGCGCAGCAGCAAAAAAACCGAGCATCACCCTAACGATACCTACATGTATCTAAAAACGGCAAAAAAACTGATAGGTGAGTATAACCAAAATTAAGCAAATAGGGTTTTCTAAAAAAACCCAATGAAAACTATAACGTAACACCGCCTTCTGGGCAGTTGCAAATACCGCCCAGAAGGCGGTGTTACATACGAGTTAAATCTTATATCAAATTATAAGTTGGTTCTGTAACCATAATGCTTATTGAAATCTCATTAATTAATATATAGCTTGCTGAGTAACAAGTATTTATTGTTGCGATTTTTTGAGTACCCACAAATCTCTCTTTTTTGAATAGAGATAAATTACTGTTCCCACAATAATCAGGTTGCCGATGCCTATAAACCCGTAATCGTCAAAAACAATTGACATATTACGGCCTATTACCTCAATGGAGTTGCCCTCGTACAATATCATAACAATTGCAAATAGGGTAATCCACAATACTTTAGGCTTATTTTGCAACTGCAATATTATAATTGTCAAAAGGGGCAATAAAAACAGGAAGTGCTCTTTGTCGGTAAGCATAAAACTGGGACTCAATGCTATTAAAACAAAAATATTAAGAATCAACGATTTTGTTCTATCTATTGTATTTGCGGCATTTTTTTCGGCACGGTAATCAATATACCAAAACAAACCAAGCGACAAAAAGCCCAATAAAACAAATAGTGGGGCATAATAACTTACTGGTATCTGAATCCCAAAATAGGTGTTGGCAATAGAATAAACCGTATGTGTTGAAGTTATGTAATCGGAATGTTTTAACATTGCAGGAACCCATGCAAAATAGAGTGCAATACCTTTTGAAAACCCAACCAATATAATTGACCCAAGCACAAAAACCACACCTGCCCCCAAGCCGCTTATTATAACACTCCATTTTTTATAAAGCAACAGCGGCAGCAAACAAACCACCAAATAGGGTTTTGTTAATACCACAATAGCCCACAATGCACCCGATTTGATAAATTTATCTTGTAACATAAATTTTACTGCTAAGGTTGATAAAAAAAGCAGTATCATATTGGTGTTACCCAAATGCAATTCGCGCTCCATGTGCAGCATTATCGAAAAAAGTATGATAAAAAGAATAATGGCAGTCTGTTTTTTTATACCAAAAAGGTATTTTCCGATAATGTTATGAAGCAAAACAACTTCGGCAGCCGTAACCAATGTAATTACAGTAAAGTGCAATAAACATGCTATTTTATATGAAAATAGTGTGTAAGGCACGAAAAAAAGTAGTGTAAAAGGGGAGTATTTGTAAAAGCCCGAGCCAAGCCCAAATGGCACACCATAAACCTGCCCATTGTTCATCAATGCTTTAGCAGCCATGTACATTACCTTAAAATCGTTTAGCCAAAACCTATTATTCAGAAGTAATAAAAAAAGCATTATGCCAAAAACCCCGACGGTTAACAGCAAAAAGGTATTAACTGCCCTGTTTTTTAAAAAATTATTCAACATTTTGTATTCTGTTTATTGTTTTTCAAAAATACAAATTAAAATTTTGAGTTAACCCAAAAAAGAGTATTGAATCAAACACTTATAGATTATTACAAAACACAATATTTTGGCTAAAATATTAATGCCACTTTAAACATAAAATTCCTGCCGGTCTGAGGGTAATAATATATCCACGACTTTTCAATACCTTGTTCATACCAGTTTCCGCCATAAGCGTTACTTATATAATTGGTATTAAGTATGTTGTTTATAAAAAATTGCATATTTATTGTTGGCCCAACATTAAATTTATAGGTGTAATCAAAGCCCAAATTATTAATTAAATACGCATTTAATTTTCGGTTTATGTTTGATGTGTTGTCAATATATTGCTTGCCAACGTATTTTGTTGCCAAATTGATGCCGAAATTTTTAATAGGCTCATATCTAAATTGACTTGCGGCAATAAACTTAGGCGAATATGAGATATTTGTCTCGCCAAGCTCTCTTGCTTCAATGGTTTTGTTCCAGTCAGCATCGTAGTGCTCGGCGTACTCTATATAGTTTTTTATTTTGTTTTGCGAGTATGTAAAATTTGCATTCCACTCTAAGTTGTCAATAAGTTTTAGCCCCCAAATCAGTTCTATGCCTCTTCTAAACGAGTTTTTTACATTGGTCATTATTGGGTAGCCTACACTATTAAGCTCACCGGTATTTACCAACTGATTATTGTAAAACATGTAGTAAGCATTAATGCCAATTACATATTTTGTTTGCTTAAGTTGGTACCCAAATTCAATATCGTTTAGCGTTTCGTATGTAGGCATTTTTGTTCCGCCATTTTTTAACGCCTCTTTTAAATCGGCACGAGCGGGTTCTCTGTTGGCCATTGCAAACGATGCATAAAACCGCCGCTGTTGATTTATTTGGTAGTTTATGCCAAGTTTTGGGTTAAAAAATGTCCAATGGTTTGTTTGGTTCAGCAACTCTAAATCGTCATCGGGGCCGTACATGGTATATTTAATATCACGTATCTGCATATCGGCAAAAGCCGACAGCTGCTTTGTTATAGAATATTGCAGCTTTAAAAACGAGCTTAAATCTTGTTTTGTGCCATTATTATTGTACCACTCATAATTTTGTGGTATGCCCGCATTAAATTTTGCCCATTTTATTTTTCCATAGTGGTCGCCATCATAGTTGTTTGCGGCAATGCCAAGCGTGGCGTCAATATTGCCTTTATGGTAATTTAAGTTTGCTGTGGCACCGTAAAAAATATTGTTTAACCATTTTTGGCGAATTATATCAGAACTTGTTATTGTACTATCCGGAAAAATATAGGCTTTGTCGCCGATATTAAGAATGGTATCGCCAATATTGATACTGCTTAAACCATAATCGGCAAAATCATCATTAGGCTTATACTGCTCGTAATAGCCTTTTCCGGTGGTTGCATGCAGAGTTGCATTAAGGTTAAAATGCTTATTTATTTCGCGCGAATACAATAGTTGGTAGTGGTTTTGCCAATAGTTATCGGTTTGCCCTTCGTAAAATTGCTCTTTACCATCATCATCAAAATACTGTCCGGCAGGATTAAAATTGCGAATAGAATCAATCATATAATCGGGGACACCCCACCAAGTTATACCGGTTTTTTGTTTGCCGAAAATGGCAACTGCCTTTAACAAATCCTTTTTTCCGTAATATGTGCCCGAAAAATATATTGAACTATGGTCGGAAAAACCGCGCTGAATATAACCGTCGGAGTTTAATTTGCTTGCCCTTATGTCAAAAGCAAACTTGCCGTTTATTAAACCGGTACCTGCGGCAATATTCTCTTTAAAGGTATTGAATGAGCCAACCGACGACGATATTTTTGCATATGGTTTTGGTTCAATGGTTAAGGTTTGGAAATTTACCGATGCGCCAAAAGCAGCCGAGCCGTTTGTTGATGTGCCTACTCCGCGCTGTATTTGTATGCTGTTTACCGATGCTGTAAAATCGGGCATGTTTACCCAGTAAACACCCTGCGATTCGGCGTCATTTAAAGGCACGCCATTTACGGTTACATTAATGCGCGATATGCCGGTACCCCTAATCCTCATGCTTGAATATCCGCTGCCGGTGCCTGTTTCCGATGTTGCAACTACCGATGGCGTAAGCTCTAATTGATACGGTATGTCGGCAATCACGTTCATTTTTTGAATATCGCCTTTTTGTAATGTGGTTTGCGCAACGGGGGTGTTCTCTTTGGCGCGCGATGCAACAACAATTACCTCGTCAGACATTAAACTTTTAGGCTCTAATTTAATATCAAGGTTAAAATCAGCCTCTATCTGTATTTTTTGTTCATATGTTTCAAAACCCAAATAGCTTACAACTATACAATACTCACTTTTTTTCAGATTTGAGAGTGAATACTCGCCCAAATTGTTTGTACTTACCCCTAAATAGGTATCTTTTAGTTGTACCGATGTGCCAACCAATGGCTCTCCGTTAGCGTCGGTTACTTTACCCGACAGTTTAAACTGGGCATTTGCCCATATGCTAATGGTAATTAGCGCAACAATTAAATTGATTTTTAGCATTACAATAATTTTTTTTGCCAATTAATGGCTGATTAATAATTTATTGCAATGGGTAATTTTAAGACATCTTTCTTATTCCCTGCGGCGGCATTACCCGTATCAGGTTCAAAGGGTGTGTTCTCAGCCCGTTATATTAAGGCACCCCCATTGTGATTTTCTGATGCAAATGTAAATATTTTTTATTATTTACAATTAAAGAAGCAAAAAAAAATGCTAAGCAATTCCTTTTTTATTAAAGAATTGCTCAGCACAAATAATTACTTAAATATTTAAAAAAGTTAATTAAATCCTTTTTTTCCTATTTTATGGTACTCAATAATAACTGCTACGCAGCCAACCGTTTCATTATATTCAAGCTCCTCCTCAGGTTTGTCGCTTTCAGGCACTACAACTTCAATAATCAATGGTTTTGAGTCTTCAATATAAAACTGTTTCCAATTCATTTCGTCGCCTTGTGCCTGCCCGTCATATAAAACAGCCCCGTTGTCTTTTATTCTAAAAAATATCCCTTTTAGCTGTTTTTCGGCGCAAAGGCTAACGCTATATTCAAAGCCACCATAGGTAGTCATTTTAAAATCGGCCGTTTGTCCCAACTCTAATGTACCACTTTTTGATTGCCCGCTATATTTGTACGGCTCACCATAACCATCACACCTGTCTTTCATTTTTTTACATCCCGATTGGGCTGATAAAGAGTTTACTATAATAAAAGTAAAACTTAAAATGAATAGTATTCTATATGTTAATTTATGCATTTTATGTTAAGTTTATTGTTTAGTTAATTAATTTTGTGCGTATATCAATTACAGTATGCTTTAATAATATAAATTGCTCTTTGGTATGCTTATATGTTACACCACCCCCGATTGACATTTTGCCATCATCGGTTTTTGATACGTGAGTTGCTTTTTTTGTAGTTTCGGCACTATCCCATATTTTATTGATTTTTGCCAAATCGGTAAGCATTGATTCAATGTCGGGATTATCATTAAAATTGCTTGCATACTTATATAATTCTTTTAACCCGTCGCCTTGCATAGCAATGTGTTGCAGCGTTGGCGAATTTTTATCATACTCATCCATAGGCGATAATACTAAATATAAAAGCTCAATGTATGACGAGTAGTAAACCAAACAAAGGTTGGCCTCATTATCGGTTTCGGTCATAAAATTAGTTATGGTCAGATATAAATCATCCGATAAAACTTCAAGAGAATCCATGTTATCCATATTCTTGAATATTTTTTTAAAATCGAATTCATTGTAAATACCTGTCAAATCCAATTCGTCAGCAATATTAAAAACACTCTCCAAATATGATGTCATTAACCCGTATTGATTAAACATATTCAAATAGGCAATGTCGGCTATATAAATGCCTAAGCTATTGTTAAGCGATTTTGTTGTAAGGCTGTTCTTATAGCTTTCGGGTTCAGGCAGCAATTCAGAATTAAATTTTATATCAGAATCTTCAAATAGTATAAAAAGCTCGCGTGGCGAAGGTGCGCTAAATGTCGCTCCAAATCCGTTAGCTGTTTTTTCAGCTTTAACGCTTAATGAATCAAATTCTGTTTTTTGTGGTTTATTATTGTTAGTACAACTTGTTATTGTAAACAGAATTCCTAATCCTGTAAAAACGGTAAATAATAGTATTTTTTTCACGCTATAAATTTTTTAATTTAACTTAAGTTGATAGTTATTTGCTTGTATAAAGGTAAATATTTTTTTTGGATAAATTTATATTAC
>CAYQPP010000085.1:3086-12917 GCA_964419235.1 uncultured Bacteroidales bacterium | reverse complement strand
TGCGGGTAAGCATTTAAAATTATAAACATATTGAAAGCTGTTCTGAGTAAATTAGAACAGCTTTTTTTATTTTTTTGAGATGAATTGATGCCTGTGTATCAGCTTATTGAGAAAAGTAAAATATTGCCAAAAGAAACATTTATAATTTTGTAGAGCTTTCGTGCAAGCACTAATTAGTAAAAAACTGTATTTTGGTGCTACACAACATAATACAATAGTTTATATTTTTTCGTTTTATTTAAAATGGTTCAATAAACATGAGTATTTTTATTCTTTTATACCAAAAGTCATTAATTATTATTATCAACTAATTAAACTCATTATGAAAAATTATGCATTGATTATTTTAGCATCTGTTTTTGCAATTTTATCGGGTTGTACCCAAACAGGATACAAAACCGAGGTAAAAACCGACGTTAACGGTTACACTTACGAAACGGTAACCAACGACCCTTACAACCTTAGAATTTACACGCTGAAAAACGGTCTTAAAGCGTATTTAAGCGTAAATAAAGATGAACCAAGGATTCAAACATTTATTCCTGTTAAAGCCGGTTCAACTTACGACCCGCAAGATAATACGGGGTTAGCTCACTATTTAGAGCATATGATGTTTAAAGGTACTCCCAAATTAGGTACAATTAATTGGGATAAAGAGAAAGTGTTGATAGACGAATTATCTGATTTGTTTGAGCAGCATAAAGCAGAAAAAGACCCCGAAAAAAAGAGAGAGATTTACAAAGAGATTGACCGTGTTTCGCAAGAAGCCGCAATGTATGTTGCCCCAAATGAATACGACCGCACAATTAGCGCAATAGGAGGCAAATACACAAATGCCTATACTACCAACGAGCGTACGGTTTTTATGAACAATATTCCGAGCAACGAGCTTGACAAGTGGTTGCAGTTGGAGTCGGAGCGGTTTTTTAATTTGGTATTGCGCGTATTTCATACCGAGCTTGAAACAGTTTACGAGGAGTTTAATATGGGACAAGACAGGGACGGTAATAAGCTGTATTATAAAATGCTCGATTTGCTTTTTCCCAACCATCCATACGGACAACAAACCACAATTGGCAAAGCCGAGCATCTGAAAAACCCGTCGATGGTAAATATAAAAAAATACTACTCAAAATATTATGTGCCAAACAATATTGCCATATGCCTTTCGGGCGATTTTGACCCTGAAGAAACCATCCAGCTCATTGATAAATATTTTGGTTCTGTCGAGAGCAAAGCCATTGAGCCTAAAGTAAATCCTAAAGAAGATCCTATTACCGAAGTTAAAGAGGCCGAGGTGTTTGGCCCCGAAAAAGAGTCGTTAATATTTGCATTTCGTTTTAACGGAACAAACTCAAACGATGAATTAATGATAACTTTAATTGATTATATGCTTAGCAACTCGAACGCAGGGCTAATTGACCTAAACCTAAACCAACAGCAAAAAGTACTGCACGCCGGTTGCGGATACAATTTTATGAAAGATTACGGCATGCATATTTTTAAAGGTACTCCTCGCGAAGGGCAAAGCTTAGAGGAGGTACGCGATTTATTGTTGGGTGAGATTGACCATATTAAAAAAGGTGAATTTGACGACTGGCTTATTCAGGCATCGATAAACAATATGAAGTTAGACGATATTCGTGGACAGGAAAACAACTTTAGGGCGCATAAATTTGCCATAGCCTTTGCAAATGAGGTTTCGTGGGAAAACGAGCTTAAGGTTTTTGATGATATGGAAAAGGTTACCCGCGAGCAGATAATGCAGTTTGCCAACGAAAAATACACCGATAAAAATTATGTGATTGTGTATAAACGCAAGGGCGAAGATGCCAATGTGGTTAAGGTTGACAAACCGGAAATTACACCCGTTGATTTAAAGCGCGAAAATGAGTCGGAATTTTTTAAAATATTAACAGCGCAAGAAACAGAGCCTATTAATCCGGTATTTATTGATTTTAATAAAAAAATAACAACAAAAGAGTTTGCCACCGGTGTAAAATTCAGCTATATAAAAAACAATACAAACGAACTTTTTAAGCTTATTTATATTATTGATATGGGCAAAGACCATGACAAAAAACTTGCACTGGCAGTTAAGTATCTGCCATACCTTGGCACCGATAAATACACACCTGCCGAGTTGCAACAAGAGTTTTTTAAATATGCCCTAAATTTTGGTGTGTCAACCGGAAACGACCGTTCGTATGTTTACATAAGTGGGCTTGAAGAAAATGCCGAAAAAGCTGCAGAACTGTTAGAGCATATGCTTGCCAATGTTGTTCCCAATCAAGAGTCGTATAACAAATATATTGAAGGCATTGCAAAAAAACGTGCCGACAAAAAATTGGACAAAAGAGAGATACTTTTTTACGCAATGTATAATTATGGTATATATGGCGAAAATTCAGGCTATCGCAATATCTTGTCGCAAGAAGATATGGAAAATATAAATCCTGAGGAGCTGACAAACTTGATAAAGGGTATTACAAAAAAAGAGCACCAACTATTTTATTATGGACAAAAATCAGTCGATGAGGTAATGGCAATACTTAAGAAAAACCATGCCATACCTAAAAAATTAGAGACAATTCCCGAGCCTGTAAAATATACCGAGCTGCCTATTGATAAGCCTATTGTATATTTTATTGATTATGATATGGTGCAAACACAAATGATAATATTATCAAAAGACGAGGTGTTAAATAATAAACTTACACCAAATGCGCGTCTGTTTAACGAGTTTTATGGCGGAGGCTTGTCGTCAATAGTTTTTCAGGAGATTCGCGAATCGAGGGCTTTGGCATATTCGGCTTTTTCATATTTTACAACTCCTAACCGTATTGGCAAATCGCACTATAACTACTCATACATTGCCACGCAGCCCGATAAGTTAAAAGCTGCATCAGATGCAATGATAACACTGTTGAATGAGATACCCGAGGCCGAAAACCAATTTGAGCTTTCAAAGGAATCAATAAAGAAGAATATTGAAACCGAACGGATAATTAAAGACCGTATTTTTTGGAGCTATTTAAGCGCAAAAGACAGAGGGCTCGATTACGACAGCAGAAAAGATGTGTATGATTATATGAAAGTGGCAACTATGGATGATTTTACAGGTTTTTTCAATAAACATATAAGCAATAAAGAGTACATATATTTAGTAATTGGCAACAAAAATATGGTTGACTTTAATGTGCTTAAAGGCTTAGGTCCTATAAAAGAGCTAACCTTAAATGAGGTTTTTAATTATTAAAAATATAATTTTTTTGATAAACCTATTTCTGCATCCTTTTAATCAAAAGAATTCCTCGAGGCTTTGCCTCGGGGTTTCATATATTCTCTTATAATTTTCAGGGGAGATATCAACCGGCAATTGCCGGTTGATAGAGGGGTAAAATAATAAAAATTTGAGCTTAAAATGAGAAAATTATTATAAATATAAACCGTTGATAATCAGAGTTTGTTTTTGACATTAGTTAGAATTTTACAAATTAATATATGATATTTTTAATTCTCGCTATTATCTTTTCTTCATTGAATCACCTTTTGTTCAAAGCATTTGCACATTTTCGTATTAATCTTTTAAGTGCTATAGTAACCAATTATGCTGTGTGTGTAGTTATTGGCTTTAGTTCTTCAGTTGAGTCAATAGATATAAGTTCCATGTTTGGTCAAAGCTGGTACCCTTTATCGGTTTTACAAGGGGGGATATTTGTTGCTTGTTTTTTCTTGATGGGGTGGACAACCGAAAAGCATGGTGTCGCAATCGCCAGTCTTTCTAGCCGACTTTCAGTAGCTATCCCGACTTTTATAGCTTTCTTACTTTATGATGATACAGTTACAGTACTTAAGCTAATAGGGATATTTACTGCTCTTATAGCTCTTTTCTTAAATGGTTTTGAGTTCAAAGGTGTATCACATCAACGGCAAGCAATTAATATATTTCCTTTTTTGCTTTTTGTGGTATTTGGAATACATTCTACACTAATCAAGTTCGTTCAGGCACAATTCTTGGTAAGTACATCTTATCATATATATGTGATGGCTTCCTTTTTATCGGCATTCTTGCTCAGTGGATTAGTTCTTGTATGGAGAATCTTTAGTCGGCGACATTTTGGAAAGTGGAAGGATCTGTTATTTGGGCTTATTCTCGGTTGCACCAATTATGGATCTGTCTATTTCCTATTAAGAGCACTAAGCATAGCAGGCTGGCAAAGCTCACAACTCTTTCCAACAATCAGTATTGCAGTGGTAAGTTTAAGTTCAATTTGTGCATGGGCTATTTTTAAGGAACGACTCCATTGGAAGATATTAGGAGCCATTATAATCGGTGTAAGTTCAATTGTTCTTATCAACCTTTGACAATTATAAAATTCTGATAATGATAAAGGAAAAAAATTACCTTTAATAGAAATAATTATTGGTATTTGTGGAATAACTATTTGGTCGGGTAGTTTGGTGTTTAAAAAATTGGTGTTCGGCTATACCCTGTTTAAACTGTAGTTTTAATATCTAAATTACAGATACGTAACAAGTCGAACTTTTTATTTGCCAAACTATTTCTCTGTAATTGTTTAATTGATATGCTATCTTTGTGCCAATTAATTATTCATATGCCTTAATAAAAGGTATTGGTTAAACTATAAACAGATGCGATTTGATGATTACCATATCTCTTTTGAGATAAAGAAAAACCTTGGCAAGTTAGGTTTTAAAAAGCCCACCGACATACAGTTTAAATCAATTCCGCCAATTTTAAAGGGCGAAGATGTGCTTGCCATAGCTCAAACCGGAACAGGAAAAACTGCGGCTTTTGCAATTCCGATAATCGATAAATTGCATAGGCAAAAAAACTTGCGACGCAACGAGGGGATTAAATGTTTGGTAATGGTGCCAACCCGCGAGCTTGCACAACAAATTAGCGAGGTATTTGAGAAATTAAGTCGCCATACCCGCGTAAAATCATTTTGTTTGTATGGTGGTGTTGAGCAAGATACACAAATTGCACGTCTTGAAAAAAGTCTTGATATACTTATTGCAACACCCGGGCGGATGTTCGATTTAATTAGTCAAGGGCATCTTAATTTAGCCCGAATTAGTACGTTAATACTTGATGAGGCCGACCATATGCTCGATTTAGGGTTTATTAAAGATATTAAGGATATAAAAAAGAAGCTGCCAAAAAAACACCAAACCCTGTTTTTTTCGGCTACAATTAATGAAACCATAAAAAGATTGGCGTACTCGTTGGTTGAAAACCCTATCAGGATTCAAATTTCGCCAAAAGATCCTGTTGCGCGAAACGTAAACCACTCGGTAGCATATATTGAAATGGACGACAAACGTTTTTTTCTTGAAAGGCTGGTAAACGAAAACCCCGACAGCAAAATATTGGTTTTTGTGCGCACAAAAGTAAGGGCCGAACGGGTTTTTAAAGCTATGGAGAGGGTTGGTATAAAAAGCTTGACAATTCATAGCGGTAAAGACCAAAATGACAGGTTTGACGTAATGGGGCAGTTTAAAAGTGGCAATGTCAAAATGCTTATTGCTACCGACGTTAGCGCCCGAGGCATTGATATTCCTAATGTCGATTATGTGGTAAACTATGATTTGCCCGAGCAGTCGGAAAACTATGTACACCGCGTGGGTAGAACAGGCAGGGGAAAGCAAAAAGGATATGCCGTAACATTTTGCAGCAAAGAGGAGAAAATTATATTGGAAGAGATTGAGGAATTTATGGGCAAAAAAGTTACGGTAATGGAGATTGAAAAATCAGATTATCACGAAACCCTCGACTTTACCGAAGACACCGACGACAACTGGAAAGCTTTGATAAAAGAGAACGAGGAGTTTTTGAAAACCCAAAAAAAACCTAATAAGAAAAAAGGCAGGTAACCTTGAAACCGCAAGCTAACTTAATAATAGTACATACTATTGGTTTTTATGAACAGACATTAAATTAGTGTATGTCTATTTTTTCAAAATAGGAAACCATTTGCCGTAGGTTAAACATTTCCATAGCCATTCAATAGGGCCAAAAGCAAAAAACTTAAGCCAAACCCAACTAAAAACAAGCTGAAACGTTAATACGCCCACCGCAATTAAATAAACATTTTTTAACGACTGTGTAGCAAACAAGCCCCATGCAATTACAGGATAGAATATCAAAATATTTATAAAAGTATGCCCCAAATAGCTCGACATTGATTTACGCCCATAGTTTTTTAATAAATCCCAAACAAAAAAGTTTTTAAACCTATTTACCAAAATTGTCAATAAAACCATATACGATAAGCTTAGTGATACCTGCCCAATTTCATGCAAAATATTATGCCCTATATTTTTCCACTCGGTAGGGAATTTTGCAACACTCCCGCCAATTAATATCGACAAAGTTGTAAATACTGTACCAATTATCATAAACACAAAAAATGCTTTCCACTGTTTGCCTATTTTATTAAAAAAGCCGGTGCTGTATAAATAAAACCCTAAAATAAACAAACCTAAAACTTTAAATGGCCTGCCTGACGGAATAAAGGCAAACCAACGCCATTTTAAATTGTGTAGGTTGGTTTTTATAGTTGTAGCCCAGTTGCCCGATTGAAATCCTGCAACAACCTCGTCAGGTGTCATATCGTTATAAACCGTTAAAGCTGTTTTTGTGGCGTGGGCGGTTTCATGATTTACGGTAAACATAAAAATAATATCAAACACTATTGGCAGTGCAAGCAAAACAACTGAATATTTCAATAAATTGCTTGGCTCAACATTCCTAAACAGAATCAACAAAAACCCCATAATGGCATAAAGCGTTAAAATATCGCCCGACCAGAAAAAGGCATGTATCATACCTATCACAAGCAAAATGCCCAAACGGCGGATGTACATAGGAATAAAACCTGCTGTATTTTTATTGCGCGCAAATTGCAGGCTAAACCCAATTCCGAATAAAATAGAAAAAATGGTATAAAATTTAGTGTCAACAAAAAATTTCAGCAACTTGTATAAAATCACATCAACATGAAAATCGCCCAAAGCCTCAATATGAGCAATAGGCATAAATTTCAAACCGCTCCAGCTCAATATGTTGGCAAATAAAATCCCTACAAGTGCGAATCCCCGCAAAACATCTAACACAACAATGCGGTCTTTTTGGGTTGTGGGTTTTAAAATTTCAGGCATAATAAATACGTATTGGTTATAATATGGTAAATATATAAAAACTTTAGGTTTAACCACTAATCCGTTAAAGCGATACGGGTATTGAATCAAAAGAATTCCTTGAGGTTTTGCTTCGGGGTTTCATATATTCTCCTCTAATTTTTAGGGGAGATATTAACCGGCAATTGTTTGATAGAGGGATAAAATAATGAAAATTTGATTTTCAGCTTTTGGGCTGAAATAATGTTGGCGTAATACTCCTTGGTTCAGTTGCGGGGATAGTCAATTTTAAGAATTTTCTTTATTAATAAAGTGGCTGCCCCGTTTTTTTTCCTGTTTTAACAGTAATTCAATAATTACAATTGCATTAACAAACACTTTATAGTAGTTTTGCTGCCGTTTTATAAATATCGTTTTTTTGGCTAAACACCGTTCAATGGAAAAGATAGTAGCAAAATTCGGAGGTTCCAACCTTAAAAAAAAGGAAGATATACTTAAGCTGGTTCGGGTTATAAAAGCATATGACCGCCCTATGGTAATTGTTGTGTCGGCTTTTTACGGAATTACAAATCACCTTATAAATGCAATGGGTTTGGTAAAAAATGATGAATCCCAAATTAAAAACCTTTCTCAATCGCTAATTTCACTTAAAGAAGATGTTGTTAACGATAATTTTACCGACAAAACCCTTGCAAAGCAAACGCTTAAACAGGTTGAAAAGCTTATGCTTGAGTTGGAGCGTTACCTTACAGGCATTCATTACATTGGCGAAATTTCCGAATTTGTTGAAGATGTGGTATTGAGTTACGGAGAGCGTTTTTCATCATTAATTTTGAATGCTATTTTGAAAAGTCATGGCTTAAATTCCGAAGAAGCCCTGCCTGAGCAGATGCAATTAATTACCGATGGCGAATTTGGCAATGCAACAATAAACTTATCAAAATCGGCAAAGGGTGTTCAAAACCGCCTTAATGATGATAAAATATATGTTGTGCCCGGGTTTTACGGGGTGTCGCCCGAAGGAAAAATCACTCTGCTTGGACGAGGTGGAAGCGACTATTCGGCGGCAGCCATTGCGCACTGTTTAAAAGCCGAGTCGCTCGATGTTTGGAAAGATGTTGACGGTTTTATGAGCGCCGACCCAAAACTGATTGCAAACCCAATACGCATAACACATTTGTCATACACCGAGGCTGCCGAACTCTCGTATTTTGGGGCGGGTATTTTGCATCCGCGTACCGTAGAGCCTTTAAGGAGTGCGAAAATTCCTATCCGCATTTTAAATATCGATACTTTTGATAAAACAATTGAGCCCGGCACAATAGTGCATGCAGGCGAAATAATTTCAGATAATATTGTTAAAAGTGTTACATACAGCAACGATTTTTGTATCCTTACATTAAAAGGCGCGGGTGTGGGAATGAAAAAGGGAGTTTTGGCAAAAACCACAAATGCACTCGATAGGGCGGGTATTAATATTAAATCGGTAATAACAAGCCAAATTGCCATAAACCTGCTGCTGTCGGTAAAAAACCTAAAAAAGGCATATAATATAATTGATGAATTGCAACTGCCTACCGTTACCGAATTGCAGGCTATCAGTAATTTAACAACTATTGCGGTGGTTGGCGAAGGAATTTTAGAAAAACCCGGTATTGCAGGCCGCATGTTTATGGCATTGGCAAACAAAAACATAAATGTAAGGATGATTGCTTCGGGGGCGTCGCCCGTTGCCACCTATTTTGTGGTATCGTCAAACGATAAAAACGCCAGCATAAATGCCATACATTCAGAGTTTTTTTAGGTGAGTTTTTTAAGTATGGGTGTCATCGCCTTCATCCTCAATATACTCATACTCATAATTGTTATATCGCCCCCAAGTTACCGAAACCGACGAACCATCGTCGGCAAGAACAAAGTCGATAGGTTTTTTTCGGTAATACCATGCAAGTGTAAACCCCGATATTGCACCAAACAGATGTCCTTCCCAACTAATATTACCATTTTGTGGCAGCATACCCCAAAACATGCTTCCGTAAAGAAAAATAACTATAAGCGATATTGAGCTCAACTGTTTGTTTTTGCGCAATACTCCGCTAAAAAATATAAAAAATGCCAATCCGTAAATAATCCCGCTTGCGCCGATATGAACAGAATCGCGTCCGCCAAGCCACAAAAGCAAACCCGAAATAAGCCAATTCAGCATAAATACGCGCAAGGCAATTAGCCTGTAAAAATAAAACAGCAAAACCGATAAAATGGCAAACGATGCGCTGTTTGATGCAATATGCTTAAGCCCGCCGTGGGCAAACGGTGAACCGATTATGCCGGGCAAGCCTGAAACAGAAAGCGGCTTTATGCCAATTATTGCCATATCAATATTTAGTATCGAGAAAACGGCATAATTTGCCCACATAATTATAGTAAAAAATACGGGGAATATTAGGGCATGTATAATTTTTCGCTTTTCAGACATATGCCTAAAGATACAATAAATACGCCAATAGGCTGTTTACGCCATATTGGCTGAATAGTGTTTTAATTAACTGTTGGGGACGTAGAATATTTTGTTCTCTATCTCTTAATTTATTTTTCCTCAGCGTTCCTCCTTTTCTCTGCGGTTATTTTCTTTAACCACAGAGTGCGCAGAGTTACGTAGAGTAT
>CAYQPP010000085.1:0-2986 GCA_964419235.1 uncultured Bacteroidales bacterium | reverse complement strand
GTTCCTCTTTTTCTCTGTGGTTTTTTTCTTTAACCACAGAGTGCGCAGAGTTACGTAGAGTATTATTTTGTTATCTATCTTTTAATTTGTTTTTCCTCAGCGTTCCTTCTTTTCTCTGCGGTTATTTTCTTTAACCACAGAGTACGCAGAGTTACGCAGAGTGTTTTTTGTTCTCTATCTCTTAATTTATTCTTTCTCTGCGTTCCTCTTTTTCTCTGCGGTTTATTTTTTAAAACTCCGAAGTAAAAAAGAACTCTAACCCTTTAAATTTATTTTGTGCCATTTGTAAATCGTAGGCCGATTCGGCTAAATAAACATACCGCCCGTGCTTGTCTTTGGCAAGGGCTTTAAATTTGCGTTTTTTAAAATCTTCCCACTCAACCATGTCGTTTGGGCGTACCCAACAGGCTTTAAATAGTGTGGCCGGTTCGTAGCGGCATTTGGCATTGTATTCGTGTAGTAAACGGTACTCAATAACCTCAAATTGGAGCTGTCCCACGCAGCCTATTATTTTGCGGTTGTTCATTGTTAGCGTAAAAAGCTGTGCAACACCTTCGTCCATAAGTTGGTCAATACCTTTTGCCAACTGCTTTGATTTCATGGGGTCGGCATTTTCAATGTACTTAAACATTTCGGGCGAAAAGCTTGGCAACCCTTTAAAATTAATTACTTCGCCTTCGGTAAGCGTATCGCCTATTTTAAAATTGCCTGTGTCGTGTAGGCCGATAATATCGCCGGGGTAAGCCTCTTCAACAATACTCTTTTTTTCGGCCATAAAAGCAGTAGGGCTTGCAAATTTCAGGTTTCGGTTTAAACGCACATGTTGGTAATTTGTGTTTCGTTTAAATACGCCCGAGCAAATTTTCACAAAAGCAATCCTATCGCGGTGTTTTGGGTCCATGTTTGCGTGAATTTTAAACACAAACCCCGAAAACTTATCTTCAAACGGGTCAACCATACGTTCATCAGCCGTTGATGGTTGTGGATAGGGTGCAATGTGTATAAATGACTCAAGCAGCTCTTTAACTCCAAAATTGTATAGTGCGCTACCAAAAAACACCGGTGCGGTTTCGGCATTTTGGTAATCATCTAAACTAAATTCGGGGTAAACCCCTTCAACCAATTCTAAATCGTCGCGCAATTGCTGGGCTTCGCCTTTTAAGGTAATATCAATATCGGGGTCGTTTAAATCTTTAAACTCTTTGGGTTTTTCCCTTGTGGTTTTATCCTCGGCACTAAAATAGTAGAATTTTTTATTAAAAATATTGTAAACGCCTTTTAGTCTTTGCCCCATACCTACCGGCCAACTAAGGGGGCGGACTTTTATTTTTAGTTGTTCCTCAATTTCATCCAATAAATCAAACGAATCTTTCCCTTCGCGGTCAATTTTATTAATAAACACAATTACGGGGGTTTTGCGCATACGGCAAACCTCCATAAGTTTTTTTGTTTGTGGCTCAACGCCTTTAGCTGCATCAACAACAACAATTACGCTGTCAACTGCGGTTAAAGTCCTAAATGTATCCTCGGCAAAATCTTGGTGGCCGGGGGTGTCCAAAATATTTATTTTAGTACCATCGTATTCAAACCCCATTACCGATGTGGCAACCGATATGCCGCGCTGGCGTTCAATCTCCATAAAGTCGGAAGTGGCAGTCTTTTTTATTTTATTTGATTTAACCGCCCCTGCAACATGAATTGCACCCCCAAACAAAAGGAGTTTTTCCGTTAAGGTGGTTTTTCCTGCATCGGGGTGGCTCACAATTGCAAAAGTGCGCCTACGTTTAATTTCGCTTGTAAATGACATAGTATATTTTATTGAGGGTGCAAAAGTAACCTTTTTTTTTAGAGCTCAATAAAATGTTGTGAAATCATATATCTAAGCTAAACAATATTTTAATCAAAAGAATTTCTCGAGGCTTTGTCTCGGGGTTCCATATATTCTCCCCTAATTTTAGAGGAGATATCAATCAGCAATTGCTGGTTGATAGAGGTATAAATTTTGTGTTTCGTAGTAAGCTGCGAGGAGTAAGAGATTATCTAAAAAGATGTATACCTAAATTGAGCGATTCCGAACTTTAAATATCACCAATCATGCAGCACAAAAAGAAAGTTCAAAAATTCTCTATCACCAACAAGGTGGATTCAAATTTTATGAATTCCTTTTTGTACCACAGCATTGGCAATCTTTTTTATTCCAAATCACTCAATTCAGGGTATAATTATGCCTAACAGGTTTTTTATTATATTATGTAAATATTATAATCTTGTATATCAAATAATTAAAATAAATATTGTTAGGCTTTTACTGCCGATAGCTTTGCACAAGTATGTATATAAACCACCCAGAGGATGATGTTATAACGCTAAATTGCAAGTTTGCCCGTAGGTTAACTACTGCACATAACCTCAAAGCGTCTGCAAGACCTTTGAACGTTGAATTAATTATTGTATTGAAACCTGTTATGCCTGATTGCTTATAAAAGAGCATTTTATAATAATATTTGCAGATATTAGATAATACAAAAACCTATTGTGCTTAATAGATTACCAACACCTTGATTTTTTTTACAACCTTTTTTAATTTTTGTTGTTCTATCCTGCAAAATGCAAGCTATAAAACAAATAAAATTTAAGTTTTACTGTTATTTTAATGGGTTTGTAAATCTTCCCCTTTTTTAGTGGGAAAAAGGCATTCAATTTATAAGTAACTTATTACAATATAAATATCAATAAATCAAATTGTTAAATATTAAAATAATATGCTTATTTGTCTAAAGAAAACTTGAGGCTGAAAGCCTCTAAAATATTAGAACAGGGCAACGCCCTGTGTTTAATGTAATTTTGTAAAATTTAGCCCTGTAAGGGCGGAAGATTTGATTGGATAAGCATTTAAAAGAATATTGTTTATCATAATTATTTTCGGTTTAGGAAAGATTTATTAAGCATAATATTTGAATGATTATATTAATTACCCACTAAATTA
>CAYQPP010000084.1:0-12940 GCA_964419235.1 uncultured Bacteroidales bacterium | reverse complement strand
GAGTAGCTCAGTTGATAGTCCGCCGTGGCGGATTCCAAGCTGAGGGTTAAAAAAATATTAAACCCGCATGTGATAAAAAAATTGGTAATTAATAAGCGGGAGTAGCTCAGTTGATAGAGCATCAGCCTTCCAAGCTGAGGGTCGCGAGTTTGAGCCTCGTCTCCCGCTCAATATTGCCGAAGTAGCTCAGGGGTAGAGCGCTTCCTTGGTAAGGAAGAGGTCACGGGTTCAATTCCCGTCTTTGGCTCTAAGACTGGGAAAAACATTATGTTGAATTAGTAATATAGGTGATTATGGCTAAAGAAACGTTTCAGAGGACGAAACCTCACGTTAATATTGGAACCATAGGTCACGTTGACCATGGTAAAACGACTTTGACCGCTGCTATTACAACAGTATTAGCAGAAAATGGTCTTTCAGTTGTGCGCGATTTCGATTCAATCGATAACGCACCTGAAGAAAAAGAGCGTGGCATTACAATTAATACTGCACACGTAGAGTATGAAACCGAAAACCGTCACTATGCGCATGTTGACTGTCCTGGACACGCCGACTATGTAAAGAACATGGTAACTGGTGCTGCACAAATGGATGGGGCAATTTTAGTAGTAGCTGCTACTGATGGTCCTATGCCTCAAACTCGTGAGCACATTTTGTTGGCCCGTCAGGTAAACGTACCTAAGGTATTGGTTTTCTTGAATAAGGTTGACATGGTTGACGACGAAGAGTTGCTTGAACTTGTTGATATGGAAGTACGCGAACTATTAGATTTTTATGAATTTGATGGTGAAAATGCTCCAGTAATTCAAGGCTCGGCATTAGGTGGATTAAACGGTGAGCCTAAATGGGTTGAGAAAATTAAAGAATTAATGGCAGCAGTTGATGAGTGGATTCCACTTCCTAAAAGGGATGTTGAAAAGCCATTCTTGATGCCAGTTGAGGACGTATTCTCAATTACAGGACGTGGTACTGTTGCAACCGGACGTATTGAAACCGGTGTAATTAAAACTGGTGAAGCTGTTCAGATAATTGGTCTTGGTGCCGAAGGTATGAAATCAGTATGTACTGGTGTTGAAATGTTCCGTAAAATACTTGATACAGGTGAAGCCGGTGATAATGTTGGTCTTTTACTTCGTGGTATTGATAAGGATAAAATCAAGCGTGGTATGGTAATCAGCCATCCCGGAACCATCACTCCTCATACAAAAATTAAAGCAGAAATTTATGTATTGAAGAAAGAAGAAGGTGGTCGCCACACTCCATTTCATGACAACTATCGTCCACAGTTCTATATCAGAACTCTTGACGTAACTGGTGAAATAAAATTACCGGAAGGAACAGAAATGGTAATGCCTGGTGATAACGTTACAATTACAGTAAACTTGATTACTCCTGTTGCTTGTAATGTTGGACTACGTTTTGCTATCCGCGAAGGTGGTAGAACAGTAGGTGCCGGACAGATTACAGAGATTTTAGAATAATAATAATAAAAAAGAATCCACATTTGTGGGTTCTTTTTAATACGGGTGTAGCTCAGTTGGTAGAGCACTGGTCTCCAAAACCAGGTGTCGGGCGTTCGAGTCGCTCCTCCCGTGCTAATTTTATTATATAATGCGTAAAATTAAAGAATACTTTAAAGAAGTATATAACGAATTAGTACACAAAGTTACTTGGCCAACATGGTCAGAGTTGCAAAACAGTATGGTTGTTGTAATGGTTGCTTCCCTTATTATAGCCCTTGTCATCTATGTTATGGATGTTTCCTTTACGAAAGTAATGGAACTTGTTTACAGTATGTTTTATTAATATTCCTTAATGGTGATGGAAAAGAAGTGGTATGTAGTACGCGCAATAAGCGGCAAGGAGAAGAAAGTAAAGGAACAAATTGAAAGCGAAATTGCTCATCTGAAGTTAGAGGAATATGTCTCCCAAGTCTTAATTCCTACTGAGAAAATTTATCAGATCAGAAACGGCAAAAAAGTTAGTAAAGAGAGAAGTTTCTTTCCCGGATATGTCCTTGTTGAAGCTGCTTTAGTTGGCGAAGTACAACATATACTTCGAAACATTCCGAATGTATTAGGCTTCCTAGGTACAGGCGGAGAGGCCACCCCGTTAAGGATGGCAGAAGTAAACCGCATACTCGGTAAAGTTGACGAACTCGCAGAGAGCGACGAAGAGATTAACATACCGTACATTGTGGGAGAAACTGTTAAAGTTATTGATGGACCTTTTAATAGCTTCAGCGGGATAATTGAAGATGTAAACGAGGAGAAGAAAAAACTGAAAGTTTCAGTGAAAATCTTTGGGCGAAAAACACCCGTTGAGTTAAGTTTTACACAGGTTATTAAAGAATAAATTATTTATTATGGCAAAAACAGTTGATGGATTAATCAAGTTGCAAATAAAAGGGGGGGCTGCCAATCCCTCTCCACCTGTTGGTCCGGCCCTTGGTGCTAAGGGCGTGAACATTATGGAGTTTTGCAAGCAGTTTAATGCAAGAACACAAAACAGTGCCGGAAAAGTTCTGCCTGTTATTATTACAGTTTATTCCGATAAATCATTTGATTTTATCGTAAAAAAATCCCCAGTACCAGTTGCAATTTTAGAAGCACTAAAAATTAAAAGCGGTTCGGCCGAGCCTAACCGTGTAAAAGTTGCTGCTTTAACTTGGAATCAGGTAAAAGAAATTGCTGAAGAGAAAATGCCCGATTTGAACGCATTTAAAATCGAATCAGCAATGAAAATGGTTGCAGGTACTGCACGTAGTATGGGTATAACTGTATCAGGTAATTTCCCCGGTGATAATTAATTTAAATACCTCGAGAAAAAATGGCTAAACTAACCAAAAACAGAAAAAAAGTTGCAGATAAAATTGAAGCCAATAAGCTTTATAATTTGTCTGAAGCTGCAAAATTGGTTAAAGAGGTAACTACCACAAAGTTTGATGCTTCAGTAGATCTTGATGTCCGTTTGGGTGTCGATCCGCGAAAAGCTAATCAAATGGTACGTGGAGTTGTTTCATTACCTCATGGAACAGGGAAAGAAACGCGTGTTTTAGTGCTATGTACTCCTGAAAAGGAAGAGGAAGCTAAAGCAGCAGGTGCCGATCATGTAGGCCTTGAAGATTATATTGAAAAAATCAAAGGTGGGTGGACTGATATTGATGTAATTATCACAATGCCCCCCGTAATGGCTAAAGTAGGCGCACTAGGTAGAATCCTTGGACCCCGTGGTTTAATGCCTAACCCCAAAAGCGGAACTGTTACTATGGATGTAGGAACAGCCGTTAAAGAGGTTAAGCAAGGTAAAATTGACTTTAAGGTTGATAAATTTGGTATTATTCATACCGGTATCGGAAAAATATCTTTTGATCATGAAAAGATATTTGACAATGCTAAATTGATGATCGATACCATTTTAAAATTGAAACCTTCTGCAGCAAAAGGTACTTATGTAAAAAGTATTTACATCTCAAGTACCATGAGCCCTGGGATTCCAGTGGATATTAAATCAATTGATGAGTAAAATTAGTTTATTATGAAGCGCGAAGATAAAGCTGATATAATTAATGAATTAGCTCAAAGACTTAAAAAGGCAAGCCACTTTTATTTAACTGATACATCGGAGCTTAATGCCGATGATACCAGTAATTTAAGAAGGAAATGCTTTGAAAAAGAGATTGAGTTGGTCGTTGTAAAAAACACCCTTCTTAGAAAAGCAATGGAGCAATCTGAGGCAGATTATTCTGAGATGTTTGGTGTTTTGAAAGGCGCTACTTCTATTATGTTTACCGAAACTGGAAACATGCCCGGTAAGCTAATTAAAGAGTTTAGAAAGAAGAGCGATAAGCCTATCGTAAAAGCGGCATATGTTGAAGAAACAGTTTATTTAGGTGATGACCAGTTAGATATTTTATCTACAATCAAATCTAAAAATGAACTTATTGCTGATGTAATCGGCTTACTTCAATCACCTGCTAAAAATGTTATTTCTGCTTTACAAACAAGTGGTCAAACATTATCAGGTGTGTTAAAAACATTATCAGAAAAATAGAAATAGAAATTTTAGTTAACATTTAATTTTAAAAAATAGAGGGAAATGGCAGATTTAAAGAAATTTGCAGAAGAGTTAGTTAACTTAACTGTAAAAGAGGTTAATGAATTAGCTGCAATCCTTAAGGAAGAGTACGGAATTGAGCCTGCAGCTGCAGTAGCTGTTGCTGGACCTGCTGCAGGTGGTGAAGCTGCTGCTGAAGAGCAAACTGAATTTGATGTAATCCTTAAAGCAGCCGGTGGCGCAAAACTTCAAGTAGTAAAATTAGTTAAAGAGCTTACAGGCCTTGGACTAAAAGAAGCTAAAGAAGTGGTTGACAGCGCACCAAAAGAGGTTAAAACCGGAGTAACAAAAGACGAAGCTGAAGCATTAAAAGCTAGATTAGAAGAAGCTGGAGCCGAAGTTGAACTTAAATAAATACTCCAATAATATAAGACTTACAAGGTTTAGTCCAGATGATACATCTGGACTAAGCCTTTTTGTTGTTATTTTTAAGTTCAATTTATCTTTATAATTATGGCTTCAAATACTTTTCAAGAAAGGATTAGTTTTGCTACAATAAAAAATCAGCTTGCATACCCTGATTTTTTAGAAGTTCAATTAAAATCTTTCACTGATTTTTTTCAAATTAATACCACACCCGAGAAGAGAAAGAAAGAGGGATTATTTCGAGTTTTTAACGAGAATTACCCCATTACGGATACCCGTAATAATTTTGTTCTTGAATTTATAGATTATTCTATAGATTCACCTCGATACACTCTTGATGAATGTATTGAGCGCGGATTAACATACAGTATTCCTTTAAAAGCTAAGCTTAAGCTATACTGTACCGACCCCGATCATGAAGATTTTGATACGGTTGTGCAAGACGTTTATCTTGGTACTGTCCCTTATATGACTCCCAAAGGTACATTTGTGATTAATGGTGCCGAAAGGGTTATTGTTTCACAATTGCATCGCTCACCGGGCGTTTTCTTCGGACAGAGTATCCATGCAAATGGAACCAAATTATATTCGGCACGAGTAATACCGTTTAAAGGGTCATGGATTGAGTTTGCTACTGACATTAATAGTGTTATGTACGCATATATCGACCGTAAAAAGAAGTTGCCTGTAACCACACTTTTACGTGCAATTGGTTACGAGAGCGATAAAGATATTCTTGAAATATTTGGTCTCGCTGACGAAATTAAAATTTCAAAAACTGGATTAAAGAAAGTTGTTGGACGAAAATTAGCTGCACGCGTCCTAAAATCATGGATTGAAGATTTTGTTGACGAAGATACAGGTGAAGTTGTGTCAATTGAACGTAACGAAATAATTATTGACCGTGAAACAGTAATCGAGAATGAGCATATTGATGACATTGTTGATTCAGGTGCAAAAACAATTCTTTTGCATAAAGAAAAATTCAATACTGCTGATTTTAGCATAATATATAACACCCTACAAAAAGACCCATGTAATTCAGAAAAAGAAGCCGTATTACATATATATAGGCAACTTCGAAATTCTGAACCACCAGATGAGGCTACAGCCCGCGATGTTATTGAAAAACTGTTTTTCTCTGACAAACGTTATGATTTGGGCGAAGTAGGTAGATACCGAATTAATAAAAAACTGAAGCTTAACGCTGATATTGATATCAAGGTACTTACTAAGGAAGATATTATAGAAATTATAAAGTACCTTATTGAACTTATAAATAGTAAAATTGATGTTGATGATATTGACCACCTGAGCAATCGTCGTGTACGTACAGTAGGTGAGCAATTAATGAATCAATTTGGAGTTGGTTTGGCACGTATGGCCAGAACTATCCGTGAGCGTATGAATGTTCGCGATAACGAAGTCTTTACACCAATCGACCTTATTAATTCAAAAACACTATCAAGTGTAATCAACTCGTTTTTTGGAACAAATGCCCTTTCACAATTTATGGATCAAACCAATCCATTGGCCGAAATGACACACAAACGTCGTATGTCAGCTCTCGGACCGGGTGGTTTATCACGTGAACGTGCAGGCTTTGAAGTTCGTGACGTACACTATACCCATTATGGAAGGTTATGTCCGATTGAAACACCTGAAGGTCCTAACATTGGACTTATTTCGTCGCTTTGCGTTTTTGCAAAAATAAACGATTTAGGGTTTATCGAAACTCCATACCGTAAAGTTAGCGAAGGGCAAGTTGAATTAGACGCCAATAAAGTAATATACCTGAGTGCCGAAGAGGAAGAAGAGAAAATAATTGCTCAAGCAAATGCTCCTTTAGATGAGGGTGGAAAATTTGTTAACCCGAGGGTAAAAGCACGTCTTGAAGCTGATTATCCGGTTGTTGAACCGAAACAGATTGATTTAATGGACGTTGCTCCAAACCAAATCACATCTATCGCAGCTTCATTAATCCCATTCCTTGAGCATGATGATGCAAACCGTGCATTAATGGGCTCAAATATGATGCGTCAGGCTGTACCTTTAATGCGACCTGAAGCGCCAATTATTGGAACCGGAATTGAAAAGAAAGTTGCCGGAGACTCACGAAACCTTATAAGGGCTGAGGGTGATGGCGTTGTTGAATATGTTGATGCCGATGAAATCGTTATCCGATATAACAGAAGCGATGAACAAAAATTTGTTAGTTTTGATGATGATATTGTTAGATATCGTCTTTCTAAATTTCAAAAAACAAATCAAAATTCATCAGTAAACCAACGACCTATTGTTGAAAAAGGCGATAAGGTTGCACTTGGTGCAGTTTTAACCGAAGGTTATGCTACCGAGGGTGGAGATTTAGCTCTTGGCAGAAACCTTAAAGTGGCATTTATGCCTTGGAAAGGTTATAACTTTGAGGATGCAATTGTAATATCAGAAAGAGTAGTTCGCGAAGATATATTTACATCACTGCATATTGATGAATATATGCTTGAAGTACGTGATACAAAGCGAGGACTTGAAGAGCTTACTGCAGATATCCCGAATGTTAGCGAAGATGCTACTAAAAACCTTGACGAGAATGGATTAATTAGAATAGGAGCCCACGTAAAACCCGGCGATATACTAATTGGTAAAATTACTCCAAAAGGAGAATCGGATCCTTCACCCGAAGAAAAATTATTACGTGCTATATTTGGTGATAAAGCAGGCGACGTAAAAGATGCATCGCTTAAAGCTTCGCCATCTTTATCAGGCGTTGTAATAAATAAAAAGCTTTTTGCGCGCTCGGTTAAAGACAAAAAAATAAAGGCCGCAGAAAAACCTTTATTACTAAAACTTGACGAAGAGCAAGAGAGGAAATTTGCTGATTTAAAGGCAAAAATAATCGATAAGCTTTTTGTTTTGGTAAACGGAAAAGTTTCGCAAGGGGTAAAAGATTATTTTGGAGCTGATATAATTGCAAAAGGAACCAAATTTACCCAAAAAATACTTCAAGATGTTGATTATATGAATGTTAATCCGGGTAAATGGACTACCGATCAACAAAAAAATGATACTATTGGATCATTATTTCATAATTATCTGATTAAACATCGTGAAATAGAAGGTGATATTAAGCGAAAGAAATTTAATATTACAGTAGGAGATGAGCTTCCAAACGGTATTATTCAACTTGCCAAAGTTTATATTGCAAAAAAGAGAAAGATAAAAGTTGGTGATAAAATGGCCGGACGTCATGGAAATAAAGGTATTGTTGCCCGATTGGTGCGTGAAGAAGATATGCCATTCCTTGAAGATGGAACACCTGTTGATATAGTATTGAATCCGTTAGGCGTACCATCGCGTATGAACCTTGGACAGATTTATGAAACGGTATTAGGATGGGCAGGAAAAGAGTTGGGATTAAAATTTGCAACCCCAATTTTTGATGGTGCCACTTTAGACCAGATTACCGAATATACTCGCAAAGCAAATATTCCCGATTTTGGCAGAACTTACCTATATGATGGCGGAACAGGTGAAAAATTTCACCAGCCTGCTACCGTAGGTATTATTTATATGCTAAAATTAGGTCATATGGTTGACGATAAAATGCATGCGCGCTCTATCGGACCTTATTCACTTATTACACAGCAGCCCCTTGGTGGTAAAGCACAATTTGGTGGCCAGCGTTTTGGTGAAATGGAGGTATGGGCACTTGAAGCATTTGGAGCTGCAAATATTTTACAAGAGATACTTACCATAAAATCTGATGATGTTATTGGTAGGGCAAAAGCTTATGAGTCAATTGTTAAGGGAGAAGCAATGCCTAATCCGGGCATACCTGAATCACTAAACGTACTATTGCATGAATTGCGTGGTCTTGGTTTGAGTGTTAATTTAGAATAAAGTATTAAGAGAATGGGTTATGCCCATTCTCATTAAATAATTACTAAAACTTTCTTTTTATGGCCTTTAGGAAGGAAAATAAGATAAAGAGTAATTTTTCAAAAATTACAATCGGTTTAGCATCGCCCGAAGAGATACTTGAACGTTCAAGTGGTGAAGTGTTAAAACCTGAAACTATTAATTACCGTACATATAAACCCGAAAGAGATGGTTTGTTTTGCGAGAGGATATTCGGTCCTGTAAAAGATTACGAATGCCATTGCGGTAAATATAAAAGAATACGATATAAAGGTATTGTTTGTGATAGGTGTGGAGTTGAGGTAACTGAAAAGAAAGTACGTCGCGAGCGTATGGGGCATATCCAGTTGGTTGTTCCTGTAGCTCATATTTGGTATTTTAAATCATTGCCAAATAAAATCGGGTACCTTTTGGGGTTGCCAACAAAAAAACTTGATACAATAATTTACTACGAGAGGTATGTAGTAATTAATCCCGGTGTTCTTGCCGAAGAAGGAGTCCAGTATTTAGATTTTTTGACCGAAGAGGAGTATTTAGATTTTATGGAGAAGCTTCCTAAAGACAACCAGTTTTTAGAAGATACCGACCCAAATAAATTTATTGCACGTATGGGGGCCGATGCTTTGCATGGGCTGTTATCGCGCTTAGAGTTAGATGAATTATCATACTCATTACGACATAAAGCAAATACCGAAACCTCTCAGCAACGAAAAAGCGAGGCACTTAAACGCCTTCAGGTTGTTGAATCGTTTAGGGCCTCAAAAGGCAGGAACAAACCAGAGTGGATGATTGTGAAAGTTGTTCCGGTAATACCGCCCGAGTTACGCCCATTGGTACCACTTGATGGTGGCAGGTTTGCAACGTCAGACCTTAACGACCTGTACCGCAGGGTTATTATTCGTAATAACAGATTAAAACGACTTATTGAGATTAAGGCTCCTGAAGTTATTTTGCGTAACGAAAAACGTATGCTTCAAGAAGCCGTTGATTCGTTATTTGATAATTCAAGAAAAGCCAACGCAGTTAAAACCGAGAGCAACCGTGCTTTAAAATCATTAAGCGATAGCTTAAAAGGTAAGCAGGGACGTTTCCGTCAAAATTTGCTTGGTAAAAGGGTCGATTACAGCGCACGTTCAGTAATTGTGGTTGGTCCTGAATTGAAGATGCACGAATGTGGGATACCCAAAAATATGGCAGCCGAGCTTTATAAACCATTTGTTATTAGAAAGTTATTAGAGCGAGGTATTGTAAAAACAGTAAAATCGGCAAAGAAAATAGTCGATCGTAAAGACCCCGTAGTTTGGGATATTTTAGAAAATGTATTAAAAGGACACCCTGTATTGTTAAACCGTGCACCAACATTGCACAGGCTTGGTATTCAGGCATTCCAGCCTAAACTAATTGAAGGCAAGGCAATTCAGCTTCATCCATTGGCATGTACGGCATTTAACGCCGACTTTGACGGTGACCAAATGGCTGTTCACCTTCCTCTCGGAAATGCAGCCGTTCTTGAAGCACAAATGCTTATGCTCGGGTCGCACAATATATTAAATCCGGCTAACGGGGCACCAATTACAGTACCTTCGCAAGATATGGTTTTAGGACTGTATTATGTTACCAAAGGAAGGAAAAAGGCCTTAGGAGAAGGATTGATTTTTTATTCGCATGAAGAGGCAAATATTGCTTTTAATGAGAAAAGGGTTGCATTGCATGCAAACATAAAAGTTAAAACAAGAGACTTGGTTGATGGTGAGGTAAAAGAAGTTTTACTTGAAACAACTGTTGGTAGGGTTATTTTTAATGAATTTGTGCCCGATGAGGTTGGATTTATTAATGATGTTTTAACCAAAAAGTCATTACGTGATATTATTGGAATTATTTATAAAAAATGTGGTACTGCCACAACTGCAAAATTCCTTGATGATATTAAAAACCTTGGATACCGTATTGCATTTGAAGGTGGATTGTCATTTAACCTTGGCGATGTAATAATTCCAAAAGAGAAGAAAACTTTGGTTGATGAAGGTTATGCTCAAGTTGATGAGGTTAAGAATAACTATAACATGGGTTTCATTACCAATAATGAGAGATATAATCAGATAATTGATATTTGGACACATACAAATGCCAAACTGACACAAATACTAATGAACCAATTAAGTACCGATAATCAGGGTTTCAACTCTGTTTACATGATGCTTGATTCAGGCGCGAGGGGTTCAAAGGAACAGATTCGTCAGCTGTCGGGTATGCGTGGTTTGATGGCAAAGCCACAAAAGTCGGGAGCCGAGGGTGGACAGATTATTGAAAACCCAATCCTCTCAAACTTTAAAGAGGGGCTGTCGGTACTCGAATACTTTATATCAACCCACGGTGCTCGTAAAGGTTTGGCCGATACAGCATTAAAAACTGCCGATGCAGGGTACTTAACCCGTCGTTTGGTTGATGTGTCGCAAGATGTAATTATTTCGCAAAACGATTGTGGAACTCTGCGCGGATTGGTTGCAACTACCTTAAAGAAAAACGAAGAGGTTGTTGAAACGCTTTATGACAGGATACTCGGACGTTCGTCGGTTCATGATATATTCCATCCGATTTCGGGCGATTTAATAATTGCAGCCGGTGAAGAGTTTACCGAGGAAATATCGCAAGTTATTGAAGATTCGCCTATTGAGCAAGTAGAGATACGCTCGGTATTAACCTGCGAGTCAAAGGTTGGTGTTTGCTCAAAATGTTATGGCAGAAACCTATCAAATAGCCGCATGGTTCAAAATGGTGAAGCTGTTGGTGTTATTGCAGCACAATCAATAGGTGAGCCGGGAACACAGCTTACGCTTCGTACATTCCACGTAGGTGGTACAGCGGGTAATATTGCATCAGAGGCTAGCGTAGTTGCAAGTTATGATGGTAAAATAGAGTTTGACGAATTAAGGACAGTCAAGTATGAAAAGGATGGCGAAAAATCGGAAATTGTTATCGGTCGTTTGGCTGAAGCAAAGCTGATTGATAAAAATACCGAATTAGTCCTTTCTACTTACGTAATACCATATGGTTCAAAACTGTTTATAAAAAATGGTGGTACTGTAAAAAAAGGCGATCTTATTTGTGAATGGGACCCGTATAACGCAGTAATTGTTTCAGAGGCAACAGGTAAAGTTAGCTTTATCAATGTTGAAGAAGGGGTTACATATCGCGAAGAGTCTGATGAGCAAACAGGCTTTAGGGAAAAGGTTATTATTGAAACAAGGGATAAAACCAAAAACCCAACTGTTAGTATCTTAAATAAAGATGGCGAACAGCTTAAAACATATAACCTTCCGGTAGGTTCACATATTGTAATTAATGAAGATCAGGAGGTTATGCAAGGCCATGTGATTGTTAAAATTCCAAGGTCGGTAGGTAAAGCCGGTGATATTACCGGTGGTTTGCCGCGTGTTACAGAGCTATTTGAGGCTCGTAACCCATCGAACCCTGCAGTTGTTGCCGAAATTGACGGAGAGATTAGCTTTGGTAAGATAAAAAGGGGTAATCGCGAGATTATTATTACATCGAGGACAGGGGAATTGAAAAAGTACCTTGTATCGCTGTCAAAACAAATTTTAGTACAGCAAAACGATTATGTAAAAGCCGGTACCCCACTTTCTGACGGAGCAATTACGCCTTCAGACATACTTGCAATTAAAGGGCCAACAAAGGTTCAAGAGTATATTGTAAACGAGGTGCAAGAGGTTTATCGTTTACAGGGAGTGAAAATCAACGATAAGCATTTTGAGGTGATTGTACGCCAAATGATGCGCAAGGTTGATATTGTTGACCCGGGAGATACAAAATTCCTTGAAAAGCAGATTGTTGACAAAAATGCTTTTATGGAAGAAAACGACTGGATTTGGGATAAAAAAGTGGTAACTGATGAGGGCGATTCAAGTTTGAAGCCAGGACAAATTGTTACTGCAAGAAAACTGCGTGATGAAAACTCAGTCCTTAAGCGTAAGGATTTAAAAATAATAGAGTTCCGTGATGCTATTCCGGCCACGTCAAGCCAGATATTACAAGGGATAACCCGTGCAGCACTTCAAACTAACAGTTTTATATCGGCAGCCTCGTTCCAAGAGACAACTAAGGTACTTAACGAAGCAGCAATAAAAGGTAAAATTGATTACCTTGAAGGACTGAAAGAAAATGTTATTGTGGGACATTTAATTCCTGCAGGTACAGGCTCTAGACGATTCAAAGGTATGGTTGTCGGAAACAGACAAGAATACGAAGCCCTACTGGCATCAAAAAAAGAGGCTTTAGGACAAGAGTAAAACTTTGATAATATAATAAAAAAAGGGTTGGCATAATTGCCAACCCTTTTTGTTTAAAAAAACTGCAATTCATGTAACTATCCGGTTTATTAACGTATTACAATATTTTATATATTTCTGTAATAACGCTCTTTGGGTGGTTGTAATTACTATCCCGAGGGAGGTACTGCAAGTGTTACTCCTATATGATTCTATAACTTTAAATGATAGTTTATTATATGTTTTAGACAAAT
>CAYQPP010000083.1:5198-13323 GCA_964419235.1 uncultured Bacteroidales bacterium | reverse complement strand
CTACGCTTGGCGATGTGCCATCATAGGTTATACTATATTGCGATGCGGCGCTATTTCCGTTTCCGGCAATATCGGTAACCGCTCCGGCAAGTATGTCAACAGTAACCTCTGCTTCGTCATATGCATAAAGGCTGGCTTCATAACTTGTTCCTTCTGTTAGTTCAACTAAACTGGTAACATAACCGTTACCTACCGTCATATTCGATAATTGGAAATCGGCAACTTTTTCATTAAACTCTATTGTAATGGTAACAGGCTTTTTGTTTGTTGTACCTGTTACTGTTGAGGATATTGTTGCGGTTGGCCCTGTTTTGTCGAAGGTTATGCTAAGCTGTGTGGCTGCCGTATTGCTATTACCCGCCTTATCGGTTGCAACCGCGGCATTGATGCCGACTGTAACGTTGCCGTCTGCTGCAGGTGTAATATCAGCTGTATATTGTTTTTCGGATACCGCCTTAAAATTGCCGGCAGTACCGTTACCAACTGTTAAATCGGATACGGTAAACCCTGTAACCGATTCGTCAAAATCAATTGTTATGCCAATTGTCTCGCTTGACGTAGGGCTATCCTCGTTGGTTGACAACTGAACTGATGGTGCTGTTGCATCGTAATAGATGCTTAACGGGATGGCTTGTGTATTGCCGTTGCCGCCCGAGTTTTCGGCATTGTTGGCATCAAGGGAGATAGTTACTTTGCCTTCTCCGTCAGGAATAACGTCAATTTTAAATTTTTTGCCCGCCGTAATTGCGACAAGGTTGCTTGCAACGCCATTTGCCACTTTAATATCCGACAGTTCAAACCCTGTAACGGTTTCGCTAAACTCAACTGTTGTTACTATCGGGTTGTCGTTTGTGGGGCTTGTTGATGTTGTCGATAAAACAACGGTTGGCGAGATGCTGCTGCTGGTTGTTGAAAACTGTTCGGCTTCGATGTTCCCGTTCTGCGCCAAATCTTTAACGGCATTTTCCGGAATATCAACGGTTACTACACCTATTGCTGTTGGCAGGATATCAACGGTGTATCGTGCAGGGTTTATGGTTGTGAGATTTGTTGCCGCACCATTACCAACTGCAAAATCTGATATTGTCAATCCGTTTACATCTTCGCTAAAGCGTATTATCAATGAAATTGTGTTGTCGCCTTTTGAGTTTGATGTGTTTGAAGACAAACTGACCGTTGGGCGTGTGTTGTCGAATTTTACTATTAATTGTGTGGCTATGATATTGGTGTTGCCTGCTAAATCCTGAGCAACATCGGCAGCCACATCTATTGTTACGTCATCCTCTGTTAATGCCTCAATATCAAATGTGTAGCGTGCGCCTGAGTTTGATGTTTTGAGATTGCTCGGTGTGCCGTTGCCCACTACAATATCTGACATTTCAAAACCTGTAACAATTTCGCCAAAATTAACAGCAACTGTTATTAAACCGTTTGTTGGGTTTGGTGTAACCGACGAAAGTTTGGTTTCGGGTTTTGTGTTATCGATAACTATATTTTTGATATCTGAGATTGTTCCTACCAGTGGTAATGTTAGCCTTGCACCGCTTACGTTGTGCTTAATTGTCCCGCCGTTAAGTGTTAGGTCGTCAACTGTGGTGTAATCTAAATCGTCGGAGTCCTCATTGCCTATAACCGTATATTGGAATGTAAGCTGTGCCGTGCCACTTCCGCCGATGTAGTTGGCATAGGTGGTTGGTTGGGTATTGAGTTTTATCCTTGGTGTACCTGTTACATCGACATTCATATCAAAATCAACCAAAAAGTCGATTACCTCGCCTGTTTTGTAATAGCCGTCGGGTTTTAATGTGGTTATATCTGTAATTATTGGTGCCAAGCCATTTCCTGTAAGGTTGATTACGGAGTCGCCGGCGTTTGTTGCTATTGTTAATTCTGCATTTAGCGTGCCGTAGGCTGTTGGTGCAAATGTTACGGTAACTGTTGAACTGTTTGACGGTAAAATATCAAATGTGTTCATGTTTGCCGTAAATTCGGGCTGGTTGCTTGTTATGCCTGACACTTTTAATGTGTCGCAGCCTGTGTTGGTTATAGTAAATGTCTTATTATTGGTTTGAGCTACCCATACATCGCCAAAATCAAACGATTCTTCAGATACGATTAACTCGGGGTTACCATTTGCGGTAAATGTGCATACAATTGTATCGGCTCTGTTTAGCGGGTCATCTGATTTTATTATTATATCGGCTTTATATGTGCCGAGATCAATATTTTCTGATTTAAAAACAGCATCTATCTGTTGTGAGCTGCTTATTCCAACCGTACCGCTTTCAGCCGACAGACTCAACCAATTTTCAGCTTCAAGTACTCCATCATCAAATGTTTGCAAATGATAACTACCATTTACATGTAATAGGTTTGTTCCGTCATGGGTAAGGCTGTAATTCCAAAAACCATTTGGTTTTGTAAATTGGTTTGCAACTTCAAATACAGTACCATTAAGAGTAAGCTGCATTATTTTATTGTTGCTGCCAATAGCCCATAGGTGTCCTTCGGCATGTTTTTCAACCCATGTATATGAATATAATCGGGCATTAATATTAGTGGTATATGTTTCAATTACATCGCCACTTTTATTAACTTTATAAATTGTGGGGTTGTATTGATCACGATTCGATGTAATAAAATATTCTCCATCCCATGCCAACGCAGTGTAATTAGAAAATGGAAGCTGAATTGAGTTGCCTGTGGCATTACCATTCAAATCATAACTGCGTAGTTTTCCGGTATTATCACCAATCCAAAGGTACTGTCCGTCAAATACAATTGACCATACACTTGAATGAATGTTTTTACCCCAAACCGACCTGCCAGTAGTTAGATTGTATTTGTATAAACGATTACCCCATACAACAGTATATAAATATTTACCTACAATTGTAATACCATAATAACCATAAACATTATTAAAAGTACTATAAATATTTCCGGCTTTAGTATTATCGAAACCGTAAGCCTGTAAATAGTCTTCAAATGTTAATAAACCATTTCCGGTATTGTTTATCGTAAACTGTTTGGTTGTTAAGTCGTTACATTCGGTAACTATGACACTTATAGTATCAACATTAACTGAAAATTCGGGTGAGCCAATACCCATGCCCGATAGGTTGATTGCAGTATTAATATCGTTATTATATATAGTTAAAGTCCCATTGTAACCTGTTTCGGCTGTAGGGGTAAATTCTACTTTTAAATAAAGTGAGTCGTGTGGCAAAATGTCTGCTTGTGTAATATTTGTGATAAACACCCCATTACTTGATATTATATTTGTAATTTTAAGCGTGTCGCAACCGGTATTATAAACTGTTATTGTATCTGTTATTGTATCGTTAACAAACACATTGCCATACGCAAGAGAGGATTTAGGGACAACAATAGTTGGGTTGCCTTCTACTGTAAAAGCACAAGATATGGTATCAACCCTATTTAGGGGATCATCGGTATTAATTAACAAATCGACAGTATGAATACCTGCATTTATATTTTTAGCATTAAATTCAATATCAATTTGTTGTGAACTATTTCCGGCTATACTGCCATTATTATTTGACAAATTTACCCAATTTTCAGCCTCTACTACCCCATCATTAAATTTAGACAATGTATTATTGTTGCTTACATGCAATAAGTTAGTTCCGTCATGGGTAATACTATAATCCCAAAAACCTGATGGTTTTGTAAATTGGTTTGCAACTTCAAATACAGTACCATTAAGGGCAAGTTGCATAATTTTATTATTGCTGCCAATAGCCCACAGGTGACCTTCGGCATGTTTTTCAACCCATGTGTATGAGCGAAGATAACAACCTGCATTACTGGAATATGTTTCAATTATATTACCACCCTTATCAACCTTATAAATTGTTGGATTGTATTGATTACGATTCGATGTAATAAAATATTCTCCATCCCATGCCAACGCAGTGTAATTAGAAAATGGAAGCTGAATTAAGTTGCCTGTGGCATTACCATTCAAATCATAACTACGTAGTTTTCCGGTATTATCGCCAATCCAGAGGTACTGTCCGTCATATATTATTGAAAATATGCCAGGGTGAATGTTATAACTAATTATATGACTACCTGTTTTTTTATTATACTTATACAGTGTATTGCCACTATTTACACCATAAATATAATTTCCAACAATTATAATTCCATAGTTACAATTAACACTATTTTTAATATTATATACATAGCCTGCTTTAGTATTATCGAAACCATAAGTCTGCAAATTATTTTCAAAAGTTAAAATGCCATTACCGGTATTGTTTATTGTAAATTGTTGGGTTGTTGAATCAAAACAGACTGTAACCTCTGCATTTAACGAATCGGTACTAACTGTTAAAGCAGGTGCAGCCACACCTGTTCCCGATAGGCTGATTGCAGTATTGACATCATTGTTATATATAGTCAAAGTCCCGTTGTAACCTGTTTCGGCTGTAGGGGTAAATTCTACTTTTAAATAAAGTGAGTCGTGTGGCAAAACATTTGTTTGTGTAATATTTGTGGTAAATACCCCATTACTTGATGTTATATTTGTAATTTTAAGAGTATCGCAGCCGGTATTGTAAACTGTTAATGTATCTATTTTGGTGTCATTTATAAATACATTGCCATGCAATAGCGAGGTTTGTGTAACAATAGTTGGGTTGCCAACAACTGTAAATGTGCATGTTATTGTGTCTTTTGGATTTACAGGGTCGTTTGTTTTTACTATTACATCAGCATTATAAACTCCTGCATTTATATTTTTTGCATTAAATTCAATATTTATGTGTTGAGAACTATTTCCGGTTACCGTACCGGTATTTGAAGAAAAATTAATATAATTATCAGCCTCAAGAATGCCATCATCAAACTTAAACAATATTGAACTGCTGTTTGTATGCAACAGATTGGTGCCATCATGGAAAATGCTATAAACCCAAAAATTTGATTGTTTTGTAAATTGGTTTGCAACTTCAAATACAGTACCATTAAGGGCAAGTTGCATAATTTTATTATTGCTGCCAATAGCCCACAGGTGACCTTCGGCATGTTTTTCAACCCATGTGTATGAATAAAGTACACAACCTACATTACTTGTATATGTTTCAATTATAGTACCGTTTTTATCAATTTTATAAATTGTGGGGTTTGTTTGATTATAGTCTGATGCAATAAAATATTCTCCATCCCAAGCCAATGCCTCATAATCAGAAAATGGAAGTTGAATTGAGTTGCCTGTGGCATTACCATTCAAATTATAACTGCGCAGTAATCCGGTATTATTGCCAATCCAAAGATATTGTCCGTCGTAAACAATTGACCGTGAGTTGCTGTGGGCATAAGAATTACCTAAATAAGCTCCGGTATTTATATTATGTTTATATATACGATTACTATTTACTCCATATAATATATCTCCAACTATTACCATGCCATAACGTGCATAAATATTATTAAATGAACTGAATACTTTGCCTGCTTTGGTATCGTCAAAACCATAAGCCTGCGCTATGTTATTATAAGTTAAACTATTGGCATCGGTATTGCCAATTGTGAACTGCTGCGTAACAGAATCAAAGCATTGAGTTACATTAGCATTTAAGGTGTTAGGAGTAATATTGGCAACTTGCGTAAAAGCCGCATTTGCAATAAAAATTAATACGGGTAATAATTTTAACTTTTTCATATGTACTTTTTTTGGGTTATTTGAAGTATAATATGTAAAAATAGTAAAAAATATTTACTTTGCTATACTAATAATAATTTTATAGCGTTAACGCAAAAAATATGGATGTAAAAATTGAGTCTTCATGGAGAGCAAAACTGCAAAATGAGTTTGAAAAAGAGTACTTTAAAAACCTTGCAGGTTTTGTTAAAAAAGAGTATCAAACAAAAACCATTTATCCGCCAGGCAAGCTTATTTTTAATGCATTTAATCTTTGCCCGTTTAATAATGTAAAGGTTGTTATTATTGGGCAAGACCCCTACCACGGGCCCGAGCAGGCGCATGGGTTATGTTTTTCGGTACAACATGGGGTAAAATTTCCACCATCGTTACGGAATATTTTTAAAGAGGTTAATAACGATTTAGGCATTCCTGTTCCAGAACAAGGTGATTTGACACGTTGGGCAAAACAAGGCGTGTTTATGCCAAACGCAACACTGACGGTTCAGGCACATAGTGCGGGCTCGCACCAAAAAAAGGGCTGGGAGGATTTTACCGATGCGGTAATAAAAATGCTTGCCGAACAAAAAGAGAACCTTGTTTTTATACTTTGGGGCGCATATGCCCAACGCAAGGCCGAAATGATAGATAAAACCCGCCACTTGGTACTTGAATCGGTGCATCCTTCGCCATTGTCGGCATCGAGAGGTTTTTTTGGCAACCACCATTTTAGCAAAACTAATGAGTATTTAAAAAAACACGCCTTAACGCCTATCAACTGGTAGTTGGCTACTCAACCAAAACCCAAATGGCATTGTTGTTTTCGGCTGCTTTAACCTGCTCTAACTTTTTAAAGGCAACTGTTTTTTGAGGTGTTGAAAATACCGACAGTCGCAATCTGCCGTTGTTTTTCAGTAGTTTGCATTTGTAACCCCTGCTTTGTAACCGCATAAGCTCTTTTTGTGCTTTATCGTTTTCAATAAAGCTACCGGCAATAACATGATATAGCTTTTTTGTATTTTTTTCGATTACCAATTTATTTAAAGCCGTTTTTTCTGTCGGGCAGGAGTTAACTTTTGGCTGGTTTTTATTTCTTATATTTTTAGCGGGGGCTTTTTGTGTAAAAGTGCCTGTTTTTCTGTCAACCTTAAAAACCGGTGTGCCGATATGATTTTTCAGTATCGCTTTAAGCGGATTGAAAAGGCGCACGATAAGCGGCAAATCTTCGGTAATAATTTCGGCCTCGCCAAGCATTTTTTGTGAAAATGGCAATATATAGCCGTAATTGGTAATAAGCGTGTCGGGCAGAATAATTTCGACAACATATTTTTGTTGGTTGGATACCAACGAAATTGATGAAACGGATGCCGTTATCATCCCAAACTCGCGGTAAGGGTAATTGTCGAATTTTATATTTGCCCGATGCCCTATTTTTACCTTTCCGGAGCCTTTTACGGGCAATGCGGCACGCCCCAATATGGCCGACTGTTTTTCGGGCAAAACGGTAAATACCTCGTTGCCGCTTTTTATATATTGGTTTTTGCTCCAAACGGTGTTAAAAGCCACAATGCCATTTATAGGCGAAACCAACAGATAGGTATCGTACCACCAAGCCAAGCGGCTCTCAAGGTTGTTCAATTGCTCTGTCAGCAAGTTTTGGAAATCCTGTTTCTGTTTTGCCTGTTCCATCTGCAAATCGACAATCTGCTGCTCTAAATCTTGAATCTGGATGCGTGTGTTTACCTCAACCGAGCGTGCATTTTCGAGCGACAGGCTATTTTGCAGAAGCTCCTTTTTGCTTTTTTCGTAGTCGGATAACGAGATTACATCTTTACGGTACAATATGGAGTCGCGCTTAAATTGGTTTTTTGCCAAGGCATAGTCCTGCACTTTAAGTCCCGATTGTTTTTTCATTAATAAGCCATACCGCTCCAATTCGATCATTTTATTGTTTAGCGATGCTATTTTTTTTGGCAAGAAGCGAAGTTTTGTAAATTGTAAATAGTGGTGCGATGTTTTTAATAACGATGAATAGTTATTCTGAATATCGCCCAATTGCAAGGTATCGGAAAGAGTTTCAAGCCATTTAACCGAAAAGGTGTCGTTAGTGGCATTATGGTTGTTTAATAATTCTTTTAAATATAAGATGTGATTGAGGTTTGCAGGGTTTTTTATTACTGCCAGCAACTCTCCGTTGCCAACCCGTTGCGAATCGGCAACAAATATATGCGACATATTTCCGTTTGCTTTTGCAACAAGCGTTACCGGCGGGTTTTCCGACACCACCTCGATAGGGGCGGTTAATATATCGGGGTATTTAAAAAAGAAGCTGCCTGCAAACAGTACCAATATTATCGACAGGATAACTGTTATTCCGTAGCGTATTATTTTTGCAGGAACATGGCCAAGTATCTCTTGTACCTCCTCACTGCGTAATTCTATTTTATTTATTTC
>CAYQPP010000083.1:2517-5098 GCA_964419235.1 uncultured Bacteroidales bacterium | reverse complement strand
ATAATAAACACCTCTCTTTTTGGCTAATTCCGAATGAGTACCTGTTTCTACTATTTTTCCTTTATCGAGTACAACAATTTGGTCGGCATTTTTTACCGTGCTTAGCCTGTGTGCCACCACCACCACGGTACGCCCTTTAAAAAAATCGTTTAGGTTTTGCATAATCACCTTTTCGTTATTGGCATCCAAGGCATTGGTGGCTTCATCAAGAAAAATATACTCGGGGTTTTTATATACTGCCCGTGCAATAAGCATACGCTGTTTTTGCCCTTGGCTTATCCCGCTTCCCTCTTGACCTATTTTTGTATTGTAGCCAAGCGGCAAGCCCTCAATAAAATCTTGAATATTGGCAACTTTTACAGCATTTAACAGTTTTTCTCTGTCAACAGTTTCGTCGCTTACCGCAATATTGTTGGCTATGGTGTCGGAAAAAATAAAGCCGTCTTGCATTACCACTCCGCATTTATTGCGCCACATACGCTGGCTAAAATTCTCGATTCCGGTTTTGCCTATGTTTATTTTGCCGTCAACGGGAGGGTAAAACCCCAGCATTAGTTTAAGCAGCGTTGTTTTGCCGCTGCCGCTTGCGCCAACTATTGCCGTAACCTTGTTTTGGGGTATTTGCAGGTTTATATTATTGAGCACTTTAGGCGAGTGAGGACCTTCGTACTGAAAAATCAGTTTGTTTATGCTTATGCTTTTTTGGGCGGGTAAATCGGTAATTTTCGGATGGTTTAAATCCTCCTCGTCATCTTTTTCGTGAATCTCGCCCAAGCGTTCCATGCTAATTTTTGCATCCTGCATACTCTGCATAAAGTTTATCATTTGTGCTATCGGGCTGTTAAGCTGTCCTGTAATATACTGCACGGCCATCATCATACCGAGTGTCATATCGCCTTTTATTACCAAAGTGGCGGCAACTATGGTTATTAGTATGTTTTTGCCTTCGTTGAAAAACACGGTGCCTGCCTGTTGGTACTGGCTTAACGCCAAACCTTTTACGCTAATCTTAAACAGCCGCGCCTGAATGCGCTCCCACTCCCACCGCTTTTGCTTTTCGCAGTTGTTAAGCTTTATCTCTTGCATTCCGTTAATTAGCTGAAACAGGTTGCTTTGGTTGTCGGCACTCTGTTGAAAACGCTTAAAATCGAGTTCGCGGCGTTTTTTCATAAACAGCAATATCCAGCCAATGTATAGCGACGAGCCTATAAGGAAGATTGCAAATATTTTTAAGCTGTAAAACGCCAGTACCGCACCAAATATAATTAGGTTGAAAAACGAGAACAGTATGTTCAGGGTTTCCGATGTGAGGAAATTCTCGATACGGCGGTGGTCGCCAATGCGCTGCATAAGGTCGCCAATCATTTTTGTGTCGAAAAAGCTTATGGGCAACTTCATCAGCTTTATCAAAAAATCGGATATAAGCGAAATATTTATGCGTGTGCTTATGTGCAGAAGTATCCAGCCGCGAATAAAATCGGTGGACATACGGGCAATAAATAGCACCATTTGCGCCACCAATACCAAATACACAAAGTTTAGGTTTTGGGTGTTTATGCCAACATCGACAACACTTTGGGTAAGGAATGGGAAAATAAGCTGTAACAGGCTGCCCAACAACATGCCCAACGCCAACTGTACCAAAAACTTTTTATGCGGTCGCAGGTATTTCAGCAAAAATGAGAACGAAGTACGGTTTTGCCCGTCGCCATCCGATTCATAAAAAGCCGGCGTTGGCTCAAGCAAAAGTGCCACGCCAACATTTTCGCCCTCTTGTTTTGAGGTTGCCCACTGTTTGTTGAATTCGGCCGATGTGTAGGTTATTAAACCATGGGCAGGGTCGGCTACGTAAACTTTGTAGTTGTTCTTACTCGGGGTGCGACCTTGAGTTGAGCGTGTTTTTTTTATTTTATAAACCACCACAAAATGGTTCTGTTTCCAATGGGCTATAAAGGGCAGGGGCTGCTCCTCGGCCAGTTTATTTAACGATGACTTAACCCCCATTGTACGGAAGCCTATTGCCTCGGCGGCATCACTTATGCCCAGCATGCTTACGCCGGCACGGGTAATAAAACTTTTGCCGCGCAGGTTTTGCAGGCTATATTTTTTACCGTAGTGCTCTGCCACCATACGCAGGCAGGTAGGACCGCAGTCCATGGCATCGAGCTGTTTGTGGTATGGAAATTTCAAATTTTTATATTGTTTAATTGCTAAATTGCTACATTGTTTAATTGCTACATTGTTTAATTGCTACATTGCTATATATCTAACATCTAAATAATCTTTTGTCTAACATCTCATAGTCTTATGTCTAAAATCTAACATCTAAAGTCTAATATCTCATAGTCTTGTGTCTTGCGTCTTATGTCTAAAATCTAACATCTCATGGTCTCGTGTCTAATAGTCTAAAATCTAACATCTCATAGTCTTGTGTCTTGTGTCTTGCGTCTAAAGTCTAACAGTCTTGTATCTTATTGTTTCGTTGTTGAATTGCTAATTTATTAAATTGTTTTAATGGGATGTCTATTTTTTGTGATTTTTTTGTTATTAAAGCGCAAAGGGTTTTTACTATAGAGTCTTA
>CAYQPP010000083.1:0-2417 GCA_964419235.1 uncultured Bacteroidales bacterium | reverse complement strand
TTTTTTGTGATTTTTTTGTTATTAAAGCGCAAAGGGTTTTTACTATAGAGTCTTAAACCTTTTATTTGCAATACCAAGTTGGTTGACAAATCATATTCGTCGGAAAGTATAAGTACCATAACTAATAAGCTTGAAACCTAAGTTTTAATCCATATTTTTTTTCTAAGGCAAGTTTTTTTCTGTCGGTTTCGTAACTGCAAATACCAAATTTTGCGCGGTCGGCATTTACTTTTTCCATATCCCAAATTTTAGGCCCATAAAGAAAATTAAATCTGTATTTTGGAAAAACCGGCCAATTAACGGTGGTGTTTTTTGCATAAAGGAATGTCCTCTTTTTTCGTTTGTCATATTCAAAAGTATAAATATCAGCAAAATCTCGTGGGTGCAAATAACCGGTTTCCATAGCTTTTTGGTAATACTTTTCAAATTCAGAAAAACCAAATGAGTAATGCAACAAAGATACTACGGCAGTACTTGAAACAAAACTACATTTCCCATAATTTTTTAACCCGCTCATATTTATGCCTATCATTTTTTCACCCGGAAAATTACCTTTCAGTTTTATTATCCGATAAATATGATCGGCATTTTGTTGAAAAATATCATTTTTTTCATGCGACATTTTTAATCTTTGTTCTTTTTCGAACCTACGTGCAAATGCCCTGTTTAATACCGAGTCGATGCTGTTAAAATACTGTTTACGTAATAAAGGGTATTTTTTGTCAATGTTATCCCAATATACCTTTGGTATTTTTTGTAATACCGCCAACTCTTTTAAGCATTCCGGTTTTGCACCTTTTAACACCGATAGTTCCAATAATTGTTTTGAGTGGTCAAAATTATTTGCCATTACGCTTATTTGTAGTGCTGTTACAATATCGGATAAAAATGGCGGGTTGTATTTGCAAAACAGCGAGGTGTATAAGCTATCGGCCTTTTCAAAATCTTCTGACACGTATGTTTCTTCAATTTCAACTATCTTTTTATGGTAAACAAGATAATTAATAGTATCAACCTGTGCCCTGCTAATGGTTGAGCCAAATATTAAAACAAAAAAACAGATAATCTTCATACAATAAAATATAAGCACCCTTTATGAGCATGATTTATAGAAAGCATATTAAAAACCTTATTGGTTTGGCAATTGGGATATTGGCATTTTAAAAAGTTTTTTGTTAAAATTAAAATTACTATATAAAAAATAGATATAACCGTTGCGAAACTGTACTTTTTCGGGATTTAGATAATTAGCTAAACGATAAGTTTTTGCCACCTCTCCTGTTTGCATGTTAATATTATCTACCTGTACTATCCCATGTTTTTTCCATAATGAATAAAATTTACCTGTTGCTTTGTCAACCTGAATTGAATAGACTTTTTTGCTTTTATGAAAAGATATTTCTTGTTTTTTTATTAGTTTACCGTCCTGATTATAAAAAAACATTAATCCATTTACTAAATCAAATACACAAAAACACTCTCCAAATTGAATGAGCGGACTATAAAAAGGTTGTATTGCAATGCTTTCAAAGTATTGCCCCCATTGAAAATAAAGCCTCTGTATGTGCAATTCTTCAATAGTTATTTCTCCCATATAGTTTATGCCGAAATAACTCATTTGCTGTTTTTTTACCTCTAATGAGTTTTTGTATTTTTCTTGATAAAATATCTCAGTAATCAAAGCTTTTTTTTGCGTATTTCTATCAATACTATAATAAACAAGCTTTTGATTATTTAAACTCAATTCTTTTACCACAAAAATATTATCGGTTTTAGCAACAATAGGCAAAATCATATCTCTATATTCTTTCTTGCTTATTCCTTTATAAAATGATATTTGTTTATCGCATATAAATATCTGATAAATGGAATCATTCAATGCAAGATGTGTATTTCTTAATCCATCTTTAAATAACTTACAAAAACTATTATTTTTTATTGATATTTTACAAACAGTATTGTTAGAAACATTTAAATAGCGCAATTCATACTTTATAGTGTCTTTCAATAACAAAAGCATTTTATCTAACCCATACAACTCATAATCGTAAACCCAAATTCGATTAGGTTTTACTACTTGCCAACGTTTATTTTCAATAATTTCTACTTCGCCTATTAAATTATGTTTTATTTTAAGATTTATTTCAATAAAAGCCGTATCATCATATATTCCTTCAAAACTAACTTTCTGTTTTTTAGTATTATATCCAATATGCGATACTATAACTATATCATATGTTCTATTTGCATGTAATTTAAAAATCCCTCTTTTATCAGTAATTACACCATTATAATTTGATTTACTCAAAACATGGGCACTCTCAATAGGTTCTCCAAAATTGTCAACAACTTTGCCAATTATAACTATATTCTCTTTCTGCCCAATTGCCGTTAGTGGTAAAAAAAGTATTGCAGTT
>CAYQPP010000082.1:5659-13379 GCA_964419235.1 uncultured Bacteroidales bacterium | reverse complement strand
ATCTATTGTACTGCAAAATATTTTCTTCGAATCAAACTCATATGAACTGCTACCCGATTCGCACGCCGAACTAACAAAAATTACGGAATTTATTACAAAAAACCCGAATCTGATTTTTGAGATAGGAGGCTTTACCGATAATACAGGCACAAGCGAATACAACTTACAGCTATCAGAAAAAAGGGCAAAAGCCGTTTATGACTTTTTAATCTCTCAAAAAAAAATAACCCCAAACAGACTTACATATAAAGGTTATGGAGAGCAAAAACCCATATCGCCAAACAACACCCAAAAAGAGAAAGCCCTAAACCGTCGAACAGAACTAAAAATAACAGGCAAAATAAAATAGTGTGCCTTAATTGATAAATTCAATAATATATTAATTATTTTTGCATCTTTAGCTTAATAAATTAAGGCATATTCAAAATCAAACTATAAAATGATAAATCTTTCTGTTGGAATAGACATTGGAGGAACAAATACCGCAATAGGGATTATAGATAGAGAAGGCAAAATATATTACCAATCGTCGATACCAACCCAAACGCGCGAAAAAGTTGAAGACTATGTTTTTGATATTTACCAAGAGATTGAAAAAGGGAAACAATCAATAAAACAAAAATTTGAACTAAAAGGAATAGGAATAGGCGCACCTAATGCAAATTATTACAATGGCACCATTGAAGATGCGCCAAATTTGCGATGGAGGGGGACAATAGGGTTTTCTGCCCTGTTTTCAAAATATTATAGTGTTCCCATTTTTTTAACAAACGACGCTAACGCAGCAGCCATAGGCGAAATGGTATATGGCGGTGCAAAAAACATGAAAAATTTTGCAGTTGTTACCCTCGGCACAGGGCTTGGCAGCGGAATTGTTGTTAACGGCAAGCTAATGTACGGCCACGATGGTTTTGCCGGAGAGTTAGGGCATGTTATTGTTGACCACAACGGGCGCATGTGCAATTGCGGACGACAAGGCTGTTTAGAGACCTACGTGTCGGCAACAGGCTTGGTGCGTACAGTTTTCGACTTATTGGCTCATTTTACCGAACCCAGCATATTGCGCGACATACCATATTCAGAAATGACAGCCAAAACAGTTGCCGATGCTGCTAAAAACAATGATTTTATTGCATTAGAAACATTTAAAAAAACTGCTGAGATACTCGGCAAATCACTAGCCGACCTTACAGCAATAACAGCTCACGAAGCCATATTTTTATTTGGTGGAGTAACCAAAGCAGGCAGTATTCTTTTTGATCAGGTTGAGTATTTTATGAATAAAAACATGCTATCAATTTTTAATAACAAAATAAAACTATTACAATCAAAACTTGGTGAAAATGCCGCCATATTGGGCAGCAGCGCACTTGTTTGGTCCGAACTTGAATAGCAACTATTTATTATTAGGCTAATATTATTATGAAAAAACTTGTATTTATATTAACATTAACTTCATTGTTTATAACAAATACATTAATAGCCAATATTATAAACAATTCTATTGAAGACAGCCTGTTAAACAAAGTTATTTATGAAGACAATATTGAACTGAAAGTTGATAATTACCTTGCGCTTATTAGATTTTACCAAAAAACCAATCTACAAAAATCTATCGAATTTTGTGATGCAGCACTTAAACTGTGTGATAATGACAATCTAAAATTAAAAAGTGTCAGTATTAAAATAGAAAAAGCCAAAAGCCTATTAAAATCAGGCATGTTTGAAGAGAGCAGCAAACTGATAACTGTTATTGAAAAAGATTTTGAGAATATCGACGACAACCTGTATCTTGGAAAGTTATACCTGCTAAAAAACCTATACAACATATACAAAGGCGATTTTACAAAAGCAATGGAAAATGCCTTAAAATCGCTTGCTTATTTTCAAAAGACTGAAAACAAACTATATATAGCAAAAGTTTACAATAATATTGGGGCTTTATACGATGTAACAGACAATAATAAAAAAGCCCTTGAATACTACTTGTTAAGCCAAAAAATTATTGCCGACGAGAAAGACTTGGATTTCTTATCAATTTTATATAACAATATTGGTATTATATACAATAACCTTGAAGATACCGCCAAGGCATTAAAATACTACTACAAATCGTTAGAATATAGTAACCTATCGGGCAATTTACTTGGCAGCTCTACTGCATTTGCCAATATTGCTACGGTTTTAAACAACCTCGGCAGATACGAAGAGGCGATGGTTTATTTTACCAAAGCCCGAAATATTAGCCTTATAACACACAATATAAGCAACATTAATTTGTTAAATATAAATATCGGGCAATTGTACATTAATATGAATATGTTTGACTCGGCCGAATACTTCCTAAATAAAAACCTAAGCCAAATATATGGCACAAATGATAAATATAATTTATCAATTACATACAACTCACTCGGCATTGTTTATATTCAAAAAAATATGCCCAACAAAGCAGTTGATGCATTTAAAAAATCAATCGACTTTTCAAAAAAAACGGGAGTATTACAACTTCAAGAATCAAGTTTAAAAAATTTAAGCGAAATATATTCACAATTAAAAAATTACGAAACAGCTTTTGAATACCTTAAACAAGCCAACATAATTGCCGACAGTATAAAAAGCCTGAATAAAAATGAGGAGTTAAAATACAATAACTTCCAAATTGAATTCAGTAACCAATCAAATAAATTTGAAAATGAATTAAGAAGCCATAAAGAGTACTTTAACATTGAGCTTAACAAACAAAAAAAAGAGAAGTACCTATTTGCATTGCTACTGATACTAATAATAATTATTGCCATATATATATACAGAAATTTCAATAAATCGAAAAAAACAAACATTAAACTAATTAAGCAAAACCACGAAATTGAGGAGCAAAAAGAGCTTATTGAAATATCGAATATTGAGTTGCGCGAACAGCATGCCTTTATTGAAACACTACTTAACACTATACCCAATCCTGTTTTTTATACCGACAGAAACAACAATATACTTGGATGCAACAAAGCTTTTGAAGATATATCGGGCAAAACAATCGACAATTTAATGAAGGTAAATATTGACAAACTTGGTTTTAAGCAAAAACTATCATACGACACCACCGAAATTTTTAAAAACCCCGAAAAAAGCTTAGTCCGCATTGAAGGCACAATGAATTTTAACGACGGAATTGAACACGATATTATTTGTTACAGAAAAGGGATTGTTATTGCCGGAGAAAAACTAATAAGCATACTGGGTATTATTATTGATATTACAGATTTAAAAGAAACGGAAAAACAGCTAAAAACCTCTCAAAACGAATTAAAAAATGTAATAAATACAAAAGATAAATTCTTTAATATTATGGCACACGATTTAAAAAATCCGTTCAACGCCATACTAGGCCTCACATCTATTATATCTACCGACTATGAACAGCTTAACAAAACTGAAATAAAACAATACAGCAGCCTTATAAACCAAAGTGCAACCCAAATTTACAATTTATTAGAAAATCTGTTAGAATGGGCACGTACACAATCGGGAACTATTGAAAGGAAACCATTAACATTCATCATTAATGAAATAATAAATGAGTGTTCTGAATTGTTTAACCACAATTTAAAACAAAAAAGCATCAAGCTAAATATAAATACAAAAAAAGAAATTAAAGTATTTGCCGACAAAAACATGATTATGACCGTTTTAAGGAACCTAATCTCAAACGCCATTAAATACACAAAAAACAACGGGCAAATAAATATTGAGGTTCAAGAATCCGAAAGCTTTGCAAATATCTCCATAAAAGATAACGGTATTGGTATTACGCCCGAAAATATGGAGCACCTGTTTAAAATTGACCAGCCAATATCGACCCCGGGCGTTGAAAACGAAAAAGGAACAGGCTTGGGGCTAATCATTTGCAAAGAGTTTGTTGAACAAAATTGTGGCAACATAAAAGTAGAAAGCCAACCCGATACAGGAGCCACCTTTTCGTTTACCATACCGGTTAAACCGATTTCATAAAAATCAGCTCGTTTTGTAAAAAAATAATAAAGTGCAGGCTTTATTGGCACTATTACTCAAAAAGGTTGCATCTGCAAGTTGTAAGCTTTATATATTATTGATATTTAACTTATTATATACTTCTCTGCAAACCCTATCTAAGCATACTCCATACTGTAAACCAAAATGGTATTGTAATTAAACACAGTGCATAAGCAATAAACATCATGCTCCCGATATTTTGCACATCGCCCCCATATTTTTTAACCTGTATTATAATTTGTGTAGCCGGCGCAACCGACGCTTGAATTACTAACAAATCGGCAATTAAGGGATAATCAAAAGGCACGCTGGTCTTCAAAAGTATCAATATTGTTATTGCAGGTAAAATAAATAGTTTTGTTGATATAACTTTTATTATATCGGTAATTGGCGGCGTTTTTTTTAAAGCAATGCCGCCAATTGTTGCTCCAAGTACCAAAGTAACCGCAGGTATAGCTGCTTGCCCCAAAAAATCTATGGGCTTTATTACTATTTCGGGTAAAAACTTGTTTAATGAAGTAAGCACAACAATTACTGCCAAAACACTTGCAATAAAAGGAGGTGTCATTAGGGCACTAAACGAAAATTTCGTGTTCGAATCACTGGTTATCATAAATTTACCAACACTCCACAACATTGGCATTACACCAATAACAAACATAAAAGTGTAAGTTGCAAACAGATCAAACTTGTCGGGAAAAACCAACTGCCCAATCGGCAAAACCATATAATTGGCATTCATAAATGCCGATATTGCAATAAAAGCCCGCCTCTCTTTAATTCTTTTTAAATAAAATAGCGATGTTATTGCCAGTCCTAATCCTATCATTAAAATACCCAGCAACGGCAACACCCACCAATAAACAAATTCATCGGGTTTAAAATACTGAACTATCTTACTAAACGAAAGGCAAGGCAAAAAAACTATAACTGTTATATGCGAAAGGCTATTGACATGTTCGGGCAAAATAATTTTTTTCCTAAGTAATACACCACTAACAAACCCAATAATAAAAATTATTAGTACCGCTTTAAATATTGGTGTAAAATAGGTTAAAAACTCCATAAAAATAAAAAATTCTCAGATATTGTTTTTTTTAGATATGCAACTTTTAAACCACCCTTATAACAGTATCCTCAAATTGAACCTCATCACCTTTTCTTATTTTTGCCCTTTTGCGGTGGTCAACCTTGCCATTCAGCTTAACCATGCCTTCAATAATACTACGATTGGCAACTGCCCCGCTTTCACAAACTACGGTAGCTTTTAAAAGTTTATTCAACTCAATATAAGGGGTGTCGTTTTCGCCGGTTTTTAACTTAAATTCAATCATCGTGTAAATTAAAATGTACAAAATCTTCTATACCTTTTCTCTTTTTATCAGGAATTTCATTTGTTGCCGGATAACCAACCGAAATTAAGGCAACCAGCTCTTTATCATTATCCAAATTAAAAATATCTTTAACCATATTTACATCAAAGTTGCAAACCCAGCATGTACCCAACCCTTTTTCGGCGGCAGCAAGCGTAAAATGATCAATAATTATCGACACATCAATATCGGCATGATTTTTACCATCGCCTCGTACCCATGCCTCCAATAAATCTGCCAAAACAACAATAACAACAGGCGCTGTTTTAAACCAATCTCTATGGTAGCTTTTTTGTACCTTATTAAGCAATTCGGGCTTAGTAATAACCAAAAACTCCCACGGCTGGCGGTTCGATGCCGACGGGGCATACCTGCAAACCTCAAATAAATCGGTCAGCAAATCTTCAGGCACCTCTTTGCTAAGGTAATTCCTACACGAATACCGCGATAAAACTAATTGCTTAAAATCCATATTTGGGAATTATGTTTATTTTTGAGTTTTTTCTGAATCCTCGGTGTCATCAGTATTTGCTTTTTTAAACTCTTTAATCCCTTTACCTATGCCTTTCATAAGCTCGGGGATTTTTCGACCGCCAAAAATTATAATAATTATTATTAATATTAGAATAATCTCCTGCCCGCCAAAAAAACCTAAAAAAATGGTGCTTAATGTCATAATTAATTGTTTTATCCACCAAAGGTAAAAAACTGTTTTAATAATTCTTAATGAAAGTTTGTTTATTATGATTTGCGCTCCAAACGAGCCAACTCATCTTTGCCAAACAGGGTAGGATAATCATTGTCAAAACTTTGAAGCACCTTTGTAAATAGTGCCTCGCGTATAACTTTTGATTTATTTAATAAATTATGCTTTTTACAATACCTGTTTAATGCATCAGTCTCAAAATCATTCAGCAAAATCTGATGTTTATGCTTTCGTCGTAGTGTACGGTATTGTTGCGAGTTTATTGACATTCAAAAATATTTTTTACAAAAATACCTCTTTGGAAAAATAAAACCTAATATTACAAATACAAGTAATTAACAGAATTTTGCTAATTATTAACATTGTAAACAAATTATGCCATATGTCGAAAAATAAATCTATTTTTGTAAACAAATAAAAAAATTTAAGTAATGGAAGAAGACCCGTATCATAGTCAGTTTAAGTATTAATAATTCTGTAACGGGTTTATATATCTCTTTACAGAAATAATGTAAGGAGATAAAAATGATTAAAATTTTTAAAACATTCGGTGGATATTCTGAAATATCTAAAACCGAAAAAGGCTGCTGGATTAATGTAATTAAACCAACCGCAGACGAAATTCAAAGACTATCAAGCGAATTCAAATTGCCCACCGACATTATTGATGACATTTTAGACGCCGACGAAAGACCCCGTGTAGAATTCGACGATACTTGGTCGTTAATAATAATGAGGATTCCGGTTGAAAGCAAAAACAATGGCGTACCTTTTCATACCATACCGCTCGGCGTTTTTTTAAGTGCAAATTTTACCCTAACCTTGTGCTTGCAAAATAATGAAATACTGCCTATAGAAAAGCAGTCGCCATTTAGGGAACAATACCAACAAATTACCGATAGTATTAATTTTATCCTCAGGCTGTTCCTACGGTCAGGAAATGTATATTTAAAATATCTGAAACAGATAAACCAACAAACCGCGCTAATTGAGCAAGACCTCGAAAAATCAATCAAAAACCGCGAGCTTAACAAATTGCTGAAAATGGAAAAATGCCTTGTGTATTTTATTACATCAACAAAAGCTAATGAAATAGTTTTGTCAAAACTGCGCAATTACAATAAAATCACAAACGAAATAAATGAAGACCTGCTTGAAGATGCAATGATTGAGAACAAACAAGCATTAGAGATGGCACAAATTTATTCCGACATTCAAAGCGGAATGATGGATGCGTTTGCATCGGTAATATCAAACAACCTGAATGTTGTAATGAAACAACTTACGCTGTTTTCGATTATACTTATGATACCAACCTTAATTGCAAGTATTTTTGGTATGAACGTGCCTAACTTTATGGAAAACTCAAACTGGGCAATGCCTTCAATAATAACTTTTTCACTGTTATTGTCGTTTTTAGGCGTAATAATATTCAGAAAAAAACATTGGTTCTAATTTGCAAATTGTCTTTTACTTTAATTCTGTTAGACTTTAGATGTTAGACTTTAGATTTTAGACTTTAGACTTTAGATGTTAGACTCAAGATTTTAGATATTAGACTCAAGACTTTAGACTCAAGACTTTAGACTCAAGACTTTAGACTCAAGAC
>CAYQPP010000082.1:0-5559 GCA_964419235.1 uncultured Bacteroidales bacterium | reverse complement strand
TTAGACTCAAGACTTTAGACTCAAGACTTTAGACTCAAGACTTTAGACTCAAGACTTTAGACTCAAGATTTTAGATGTTAGACTTTAGATATTAGACTCAAGACTTTAGATTTTAGACTTGATTAAAAAAAACTCTGCGCTCTCTGCGCTCTCTGCGGTTAAAAAAATAATTCGTGTTAATTCGCGGAATTCGTGGACAATATTTTTAGAGAAGATTTTAGACTTTAGATGTTAGATTTGATATATTGGCCATCCAACAAAAAAGTTTACATATTATTAAAACATTACTTATATATTGTTTGTATTATTATGTACAATTATTAAAATTTTACCAAAAACTAAACATCTAATTAAATAGTGAATATTATCCATATAAGTGCAGAATGTTATCCGGCTGCCAAAGTTGGCGGATTGGCCGATGTTGTTGGGGCACTGCCAAAATACCAAAACATAACAGGTAATAATGCAATGGTAATTATGCCCCATTACTATTCAAAATTCCGTACTGAAAACCAATATAAAAAAGTATATAGCAGCAGTGCAAAAATGAACCACCACAATTATCCGTTTGATATTTTTAAGCTATTGAACAAAAATTTAGGGTTTGACATCTACTCTATTGACATTCCTGGATTATTCGATCGCGAAAACATATATTCATACAACGACGACACTGAGCGTTTTATAACCTTTCAAATATCTGCATTAAATTGGATAAACAGTTGGAAAAAATTGCCCGATATTATTCATTGTCATGATCAGCATACAGGCTTTATACCATTTATGATAGCCAATGTTGGGCAATACGAAAAACTTAAAAACATACCAACGGTATTTACAATTCACAACGGACAGTACCAAGGGCAGTTTGGGTTCAATAAATTAGATTGCCTCCCTCCTTTCCACTCATTTTTTAATGGCAAAATTGATTGGGATGGCGATATCAACCCATTAGCATCGGCAATAAAATGCGCATGGAGATTAACAACCGTTTCGCCAAATTATATGAATGAAATTAGTAATTCAATGATGGGGCTTGAGAAGCTGTTGAAAATGGAGCAACCAAAATCGGTTGGCATATTAAATGGTATTGATACCGATGTTTGGAATCCGTCAACCGACAATATGCTCAAACGAAAATACTCACTTAAATCTGCCGGGGCAGGAAAAAGCGCCAATAAAAAATGGTTGTGCAACCAATATAATCTTGATGCATCAAAACCATTATTTGTATTTATTGGCAGGCTGGTTGGCGAAAAAGGCGCCGATGTACTCCCCGAGGCTATTTACAATACCTTAAAACAGTACCCTAACGAGCAAAATGTATTAGTCCTCGGCTCGGGCGAGCCATACATTGAACAAGCCCTTAGTGATTTAGAGCAACATTTTAAAGGGAATTACTGCTCATATATTGGATACAACGAGCAGCTGTCGCACATAATTTATGCAGGTGCCGATTTTTTATTAATGCCGTCGCGGGTTGAGCCTTGCGGGTTAAACCAACTTTACGCATTGCGGTACGGCACAATACCCATTGTACGCCGAACAGGCGGCCTATACGACACCGTGGTTGACATTGGCGATGGAGGATTTGGCTTTTGCCATAACGAAACAAACGCATGGGACATTAAACACTCTATTGAGCGGGCAAAGCATCTGTATAAAAACAAAAAACAGTTTAATAAAATAAGGCAGCAGATTATGCAAATTGACCACTCTTGGAACAAAGCTTCATCGGAATATATTGAATTATACAAATCACTAAAACACACAAACGAATGAACAATAAAGTATTATCAATAATTTTAGGAGGCGGGCAAGGCTCAAGGCTTTCGCCTTTAACTGCCAACCGCTCAAAACCGGCTGTGCCGGTAGCAGGTAAGTACCGCTTAGTTGACATACCCATCTCAAACTGTATAAATTCTGATATAAAACGGATTTTTGTGTTAACACAATTTAATTCTGCATCGTTAAATAAGCATATCTCAACCACATATAATTTTGGACAATTCAGCAATGCTTTTGTTGACATACTTGCTGCCGAACAAACCCCCAACAGCGGAACATGGTTTCAGGGAACTGCCGACGCAGTACGCAAATGCATGCATCATTTTATAAATTACGATTTTGAATATGCTTTAATACTATCGGGCGACCAACTGTATCAAATGGATTTTAACAAAATGATTGATGCCCATGTTAAAAACGGAGCCGATATTACAATAGCCACTTTACCCGTGGTAGAAAAAGATGCCCCCGAATTTGGTATATTAAAAACCGATTCGGAAAATATTATAAAAGAGTTTATAGAAAAGCCCACCCATGATATTTTGCATAAATGGACATCGGATGTTAGCGACGATATGAAAAAAGCGGGCAAAAACCATTTGGCATCAATGGGTATTTACGTATTTAACCGCAAGCTGTTGGTAAAACTTATGGAAAATAAGGAGACCAATGATTTTGGAAAGGAGATTATTCCACAAGCCATAAAAAACAAAAAGGTTTTAAGCTACCAGTACGAAGGGTATTGGACAGACATTGGCAGCATTGAATCGTTTTTTGAAGCAAACCTCGGTTTAACCGATGATATACCCGCTTTTAACCTATTCGACAATAAAAAGGTTATTTATACTCACGCACGAATATTGCCACCATCAAAAATTTCGGGCACTACGCTTGAAAAAACGGTAATATCAGATGGGTGTATAATTATGGCAAGCAGGATTGAACACTCTGTTATTGGTATCCGATCGAGAATTGGAAAAGGAACAACTATTACAAACTCGATAATTATGGGATGCGATACTTATCAGAATTTAGATGAAATTGGCAGCAACACCCCAAATAAAGTTATGGGAATTGGCGAACGGTGCCATATAAACAATGCCATTATTGATAAAAACTGCATAATAGGAAACGATGTGCGGATTAATGGCGGCAAACATTTATCAGATACCGACAACAATTTATATACTGTTAAAGATGGTATTGTTATTGTAAAAAAAGGTGCGGTTTTAACCAATGGGTTTGCTATATAGTAAATCCATTATTATTTTACAATAAATAAAGCTGTGTCGATAACTATTTTGTTATTGCCTAAAAGCTTTTTAACTTCAATAATATATTTCCCGGGTATATCGCCAACATTAAACGATATACTGTTTAATTGTTTTATTTCGTTTTTGGTAAAAGCCTTCCAGAATATTGTATTTCGTATATTTGGCTTATTATCAATAATTTCTTGATTAAAACCGATACTGCTGTTTTTTGACAACATTTGGTAATTCAAATATACACCTGAATTTGGCAATTCAATATCGCCTAAATCGCCTTTTTTCGAAAATATCGATATTACACCGCCATAAATATAATTACCAATAGCATACGGTTTTTCAAGCACCTCTATCCGTTCAATTTTTTTTGGCGAAACTTGCAGTAATTTATTTACATCGGCAATTATTACATTGTCTAACAATACCAATGGTTTATACACAAAAAACTCAGAATAGTCGCCAAACAACTGAAACGCAATTTTTTCATCAACCTTTCGGATACCAACATTTGGAACCAGTTCATAAAAATAATCGCCTAACGAAGGCAAATCAATATAATCAGAAAGCAATAATTCAAAATCGGGCTTTTGATAGTTAAGTTCTATTATATCAGTATTAAAAATACTATCGGCACTAACATTCTGCTCATATTGTTTTTCAACAATTCCGGTATTTATAAATTTCTTATACCTGTTCAACTCATTATTGTTCAAGTTAAAAGGTATAAATGGCAAAGAGGTCTTTTTACTGCAAAAATCATTATCAACTAATATCCTGATAGAATCAGATTCGTACCCTGCCGTAATCAGCAGCTCGTTTTCGCCATAGCTGTCGAGCAAATTAAAATAGAACCGCCCACCGGAATCGCTCATTGTTGTGATACTCTGATTGATACTATCGAGCACCGATATATTTACCATTGTATTTGCTATTGGCATATCACTGTTTTTTGCCAACAAAACACCCGATAACGACACACCCCTTGTTTCAGGCATAAAATCCATGTGGAATGTATTACTCTCATTTATGGGCCTTACACCAATACTCTTTTCATTAAATAGGTTATATGGAAAAACAGTTATACAATAAAGTTTTGGGTTGTTGTTTGTAGGCAATATTTTAACATTAACCGTACTCCCCCGCAAAATATCGTTTTCATCAATAGCCAATCCCTTTTTGCTTATCGGTATTTTTGTTGTATCAATATAAAACATTGGTTTATAATCTTTTGCAGGGATACTTACCGATTCTGTTAACCTAAAATTGATAATCTTTACAGGGATATATTCATAAGTTTCAGCTCCATAATTACGCATCCACCTTGTATAAGCCTTTAAATAATAATATCCTGACGGAATGTTTTCTGGTATTTCCAGTATGCCTCCGGCCCCATCGCCTTTAAAACCCAATTTATTTTTTACCAACGGTTCACCGGCATAAGTTATTAATTCAACATATACCACCCTACTCAATTTTGCATCAGGCAAATCAGTCTTAACGGTATAATTAACATAAAACTGTATTTTATCATTTGGCAGGTATGTATCCCTATCGCAAAATAATTGTAACTCCTCAACAAACAAATTACTATTTATTTTTACATTTTTAGATTGTGCAAGACTACTGTTAGCATTAACAACCATAAATACAATAAATGCGGTTTTTATTGCTAAACCAACTCTAAATATCTTCACTATGGTATAATTAAGTTAAACATTATTTATAATTACTTATTTTAACAGTCTTTCTATTCTTCCCAAAAATCAGGTGGTTCGATTGACCCCCCTGCCTCAGTACAGTCAAAGCATCTTTTCGATCCCGAATAGTATCCAGGAAGTGCATTCTCAGGCTCAGGAGCTATATATATTGGCCATTCAAAAGGACCTGAATAATAAATATCCCTTCCCTCGATAGGAACAGGACTGCAAAACAAATTTGGAAATTCAAGCCCCTCGACATCACTAACAAATATCCGTTTAGTTGTAACTTTCGAAACACTAAAATATCCCAAAACCTTTTCATCCGGATTTGTTATGCATTTAATATTACCAACAATATTTGCCGGCTGCTTATCAAACATCCCGCCATTTTCTTGACCATTTTGTTTAAGCAAGTCCCAATATCTATAAGCTTCTTGCGTTAAACTATACTGCTTAACCAAAAGGCTATATTTAAAAAGCAGCCTTTGTGTTGTATTATCGACATAAACCAAAGGAGCCTTTAAATATTCATCTTTTACGTATTGTGTTGTAACCGAAAATAACTCTCTTACTAAACTATTTTTGTAACAAACAAATTTTGAATAATCAGCAGGTATCTCTTCAAACCATTGCCCTGCCCAATATTTTTTTATTGGCCAAGTGGCATGGTACTCATATGTTTCAATTAAATTCCACCTATAAAACTGGCTATACCTATCGTCAACTTTTAAATCAACATAAAATTGGATACCGTCGCCCATTTGTTGTGTACTTTCGTTAAACATTGGTTCGGTAAGCTCATA
>CAYQPP010000081.1:0-13414 GCA_964419235.1 uncultured Bacteroidales bacterium | reverse complement strand
CTATTAATAAGTTTTTCATCTGTTTATGAATTTAAAGTTTATTATTTGGTAAATAATTACAGTAATGCCCGTACCAGCCTAAATGATAAAGCCGGATAAACCGCCTCAATTATTATCATCGGCATGATCGGTTTCATATTGTTGATATTTAGCAATTAATTACTATTTATTTTATCTGTTTATTAGAATAATTACTTTGGGTTAAATTGTAATTAAACCTATTTTAATAAATTGGATATTATTAAGTAAAAGTATTAAAAAAAATAGGAATACTTGTTTATAAATGAGATTTTTAAGAAAAATAAGAGGCTTTTTTTTGAATTGAAATAATATGTTGACGAATTGAAAGCGAGTTTAGATTAATGTGTTTTTTACCGAATTTGAACCTTGAGAAGTTCTTTTCCTTCAATTTTTGCCACTAAATTATCGCCAATATTTACCGGACCAACTCCGGCAGGTGTACCCGTATAAATCAGATCGCCTATTTTTAGTGTAAAATATTTTGATACACTTTCAATTATTGAGTCAAATGAAAAAATCATATCTTTTGAATTGCCTTGTTGAACCGTCTCCCCATTTTTTTCTAATGAAAATGAGATATTGGAAATATTCGACAATTCCTGTTTTGAAATAAAGTTGCCGAGTGGTGCGGCACCATCAAATGCTTTAGCTTTTTCCCATGGCAAGCCTTTATTTTTAAGGATTGCCTGTAAATCGCGAGCTGTAAAATCTATTCCTATACCAATTTCGTTATAATACCTGTGTGCAAATTTTTCAGCAATATTTTTTCCAAGTTTATCTATTTTTATAACCAGTTCAACTTCGTAGTGTACATCGGTTGAAAAATCGGGGTAAAAAAATGGTTTATTGTTACGGATTAGGGCAGTCTCGGGCATTAAAAAAATAACAGGCTCGGCTGGTACGGGATTATTCAGCTCTTTTGCATGTTCGATATAATTTCGGCCAATTGCTATAATTTTCATCTGTTTATTAATTATTTTCAATGCAAGGTATAAGGGTTTAACCACTATTTGTTCATTGCCCTAAGTTTGATTTGTGTCAATATTTTTTTTGTGTAAAGGGGGAACTCACTTTTTAGCATCCAGCCATAATATCCGGGGTCTTTTTCAAATACACTTTCAACCGAAACGCCTTTGTATTTCCCAAAGTTAAAAACCTCGGTGCCTTTTTCGTCGAGAATTATGCGTCCTGCAAAATCAACATTTTTATTGTGCGATGAAAAATCGGAGAGTGCTTCGATATCATTTACGATTGGCTGTGTTATTTTTCCGTCAAAATCTTCATAATCGACACCGTTGTATCTGTCGAGTTGTGCCTTAAGCACTTCGTAAGTTGCCTTTGTGTCGGCGGCGGCACCGTGGGCTCCTTCAAGTTTTTTTCCACAATAAAATTTGTATGCCGCAATTAGTGTGCGGCGTTCCATTTTATGAAAAATAACCTGTACATCAATAAATCTTCTTTTGTGGAAATCAAAATCGACGCCAACCCTTAAAAACTCTTCGGCTAACAACGGAATATCAAATTTATTTGAATTAAAGCCACCCAAATCGGCACCTTCCAATACTTTTGATAGTGTTTTGGCATACTCTTTAAAAATGGGCATATCTTTTACGTCGGCATCGGTAATGCCATGAATTGACATGGCTTTCTCAGGTATGGGCATTTCAGGATTTATCCTTTGTGTCTTTTGCTCTTCAATGCCATCAGGGAATATTTTTATGTATGAGATTTCAACAATCCTGTCGTTGACCACATCTATTCCGGTGGTTTCTAAGTCAAAAATTACAATTGGTTTTTTTAGGTTTAAATCCATAACAATATTATTTTATGAAGTTGCAAATTTAGCAGATTTATATGGGCTAATTATAATTATAAAATTGGATAGCTATATATTTTATTTCGGTTCTAAGACTATCTCCTTTTTTTCTATTTTTTTACCTGACGGAATATCCGGGACTGATATTTTATATGTAAACACTTTTGTTTTTGTGCCTACTATCTCCATTGAATAGCTGCCCGGAGGCAAGGCAATTGTTGCAGAACTGCTATTAAAATCATAAGCATATTCGCCAAACACAACTTTTCCCTTTTGAAAAGCTGTTATTTTTAATGATGTATCGGCAGCGGCATAAGGCACTTTGTTTTCGCCTTCAAGTTTTTTGAAATTTAGGATTATTATTTTTACGGCCGGGTCCATTTGGTTGAATATTACCCTGTATAAATCGGTAAAGCCAAAGCCATCGGGTTTAATGGCCGAAACATAAGCATATCTGTTATTATCAGAAAAGGCTATTGTTTTGTTGTCAAAAACATCGTTTAAAGGGTAGCCTAAATTTTTTGGCTTGCCAAATTCGCGTGTGGCTGCATTAATTTTGCTTTCAAAAATATCAAAACCACCCATTGATTGTGGGCAATTAGATGTAAAATACATTTTGCCGCCGTTATTTGACAACACGGGGAAATCCTCGTCATATGGTGTATTTATTTTGTCGCCCAAATTGCGGGGCATGCTCCATTCGCCGGTAGGCAATTTTAGGCTAAAGTACAAATCCATTCCGCCAAAACCACCCTCGCGTCCGCTCGAAAAAAACAGAGTGTCGCCGTTGGCGGTTTCGCAGGCACCAAACTCGGCATATTTACTATTTATATTTTTGTTCATTCCTTTTTTGCCTCTGTACCCTTTACCATTCCTGTCGGAATATATTAAATCTTGAAAGCCGTCGTAACCTTGCAACTGGACATAAATACGCTCGTTTGTTAATGAAACCCCTGCCATAAACTCATCATCCATAGAGTTTACAGCCGACAACAGCCTCCCTTTTTTAAAAAAACCGTTGTCTTTATTAGAATAAAACACATTATAGGTATAGATAAAGAATTTATGGTCGTATTTAATGTTTGAAGTGTAGAGTAGTATGTCGTTATCAGGTGTAACAAAAGGTGTCAGTTCATCCATTTCAGAGTTAATATATTTGCCCATATTAATAAATGAGACATCTAACGGTGATTTAATCATTGTTTTGGCATTTTCAGCCATATTATACCATGTGTCTGCCTCAATTTTCAATGTTTCGTTTTTACCGGCAATGTTTTTACACGATTCAAATTTTTCTTTTGCTTTTTGGATTTTATGATTGTACAAATAGGCCTTGCCAAGGCTAAACAGGAATAGCGGGTCGGTGTTTTTCTCGGTCTCGGCCCTCAACAAATACTGCAATGCGGCCTTTGGGTTGCTGTTACAGTTTAAATAACTGATTCCTAAACGGTAACTATACTCAATATTGGTTGTGTCTTTTTCAAATAATTTTTTATACTGCTTTAGCGATACTGCGTAATTTTCTGATTTGAAGTGGTAATTGGCCTCGCGCTCATCGCTTTGAGCACATAAAACCATATTTATTTGTACTGCGATAAACAGTAGCAGGTATTGTTTTAACTTCATGGTTATTGTTTTAAATATACAATTGATGAGATAAAATCTCCCAGTTTATCTTCGCCAATGGTAATGGTTTCTGTATATCCTTTTTCGTATCCGTCAAATTTGACTTCTAATTTATATGTTCCGGGGTAAAGCGTTCCGTAAAAATTGCCATCGCTTTCAACAGGCAGTTGTGCAATAATATTTCCGTATTGGTCGTAAAATGTGCCGTATGCTTTTAAAAAATCTTCGGAATAGGGAACTGAGTTTGACTCGGTTCCTATCATTAGCGTAACCATAACAATAACCGATTGGTTTTCGGGTCCAAAGGTTACTTTATAAATATCGAGTTTACCAACCCCCTCTTTTCTGTTTGCTGCAAGGTATGCTGTTTTTCCGTCGGCGGCAAACGATATTGTTGTATTGTCTTGTGGTGTGTTTATAGGGAACCCTAAATTTATTGGGGTTGTCCATGAGCGTAATGAGTCAATATAGGCGGTTTCGTAAATGTCGTATTCTCCAATGCCGGGATGCCCCTTTGATGCAAAATAGAGTTTTTTGCCGTCGGCACTTAGGCTGGGAAAATTTTCATCATATTCGGTGTTAATCATACTCCCGATATTCTCTGCGGCTTTCCATTGCCCGCTAGCATCTTTTTTGGTAAAATATATATCCAAACCTCCGCGTCCCCCCCGCCTATCGCTTGCAAAATATAGTGTATTTCCGTCGGGCGAAAGGCATGCGCCCATCTCAACGCCATCGGTGTTTAAATCGAATGGCAGTTCGCTATTTGGGGCGTTAGTGAATTTTGTGCCTTTACGGTTTGCAATTTTTATATCGTGGGTTGCATAATCGCCATTTGCATAAATCAGTATTTTTTCGCCACTTGGCATCATTCCAACAGCCTCTTCGTTATCAAAAGTATTTACAGGGAGCGGTAATGCCGATGACCATATCCCTTTTTTGTTGTCGGAATAAAACACATTGGTTATGTAATCTTCATAATCTTCAACATAAGTCCGGTTCGATGAAAATACAAGGCTGTTTTGTGTTGCATCAATAAACGGATAATACTCATCAAATTTTGAGTTGACGGCAGGGCCAAGTAACTGGAATGTAACATTATGCGGTGTGTTGATACGCTCAAGGGCATCATAGCACATTTGAATAAGCCTGTCGGCTTCGGTTAGCGTCTCTTCGCTTACCCCCATCATTTTATATTCATAAAAAGCCTCAACCGCTACGGTAAACCTATAATTGTACATGTATGACCTGCCAAGGTAGTAGTATGATTTTATGGGGTAGTTGTTATGCCCAACAACAAATTCAAGATAGGGTATGGCGCTATTTTTATCGATGGTGGTTTCGGTATAACAGATGCCTATTTTGTAATTCAGATCAATATTTTTTTTATCGTTTTCATACAGGATTAAATAATTTTCGAGCGCAAACTCATAATCGCCATCACGAAAACTGTTTTCGGCATATTTTTTAGTTAAAACCGACTCTATATCATCTTGCGAGAATAGCGTGTATGTAATTGAAATACAAAACAATAAAACCAACAAATTTTTCAACATAATTTGTACAGCATTTTAGTTAAAATTAATTTGCGCCATAAAGATATAAATATTAGCTGATTACAACAATTATTACACATAGTCTATTCAAAATTGAATATATATTTCAATAAATTAGTTAAAATATAAAAAGGCCTGACAGGTTTCTGTTAGGCCTCTATTGTGATAGCTTAAAATATTTGCAGTTAAATTAATAGTAGAATCAAAGAAATATTATTTTAAGGTTATCCGTTTATCATCATTGGCATTAGCAGCATTAAAACATCTTCGTTGTCATTTTCTTTATCAACAGGCACTAAAATTCCGGCGCGTGTAGGGTCAGATAGGTTCATAACCACATCGGCGGTTGATAGGTTTGCTAATATCTCAATTAAAAAGAGCGATTTAAAGCCAATATCCATCTCGTCTCCATCAAACTGGCATTTAACCCTTTCGTGCGCCGATATTGAAAAATCGATGTCTTGTGCAGAAACGGTAAGCTGGTTTGCGCTCATTGACAGTTTTATTAAGTTGCTTGCCTGATTTGAAAATACTGATACACGACGCAACGAATTATAAAAATCAAGTCTGTCGATTGTGAGTTTGTTGGGGTTTTCTTTTGGGATTACGGCTTCGTAATTAGGGTAATTGCCCTCGACCAAACGGCAAACCAATTTATAACCCTCTAATTCAAATGTTGCGTTTTTTTCGTCAAACTGAAGGTTAACTGCACTGTCGTCGCTTGGCAGTATGTTTTTTAATAGTCCTGCGGGTTTTTGCGGCAAAATAAACGATGCATTCTCTTCGGTTTTAATATCAGACCTGCGGTAGCGCACCAATTTGTGTGCGTCAGATGCTACAAATGTCATATGCTCGGGCGATATTTCAATAAAAACACCTGTCATTACCGGACGTAATTCATCATCGGATGCTGCAAACAACGCTTTGCTGACTCCTTGATTAAACAGCTCGCTTGTTATTGATATTGAGTGAACATCATCTTTAAGCTCGGGCAGTTGCGGAAAATCATCTCCGTTTTGTCCAACAATGCTAAACTTGCCGTTTTCAGAAACAATATCAACCGACAGGCTATCTTTGTCGATATTAAAAGTCAATGGTTGTTCGGGAAACTCTTTTAATATGTTGGTAAGCCTTTTTGCGTCAACGGCAACTTCGCCTTCGTCGGTAGCACTATCAAGCTGCACTTTTGTTATTAATGTTGTCTCTAAATCAGAGGCGGTAATGGTTAATTCATTGCCGGCAAGCTGAAATAAAAAATTATCGAGGATGGGCAAAGTGTTTTTTGAACTTATTACACGGCTAACAGTCTGTAAGTGATGTAATAAAGATGAACTGGAAACTATAAAATTCATATCGTTTTTATTTTAATATATCAGTAATCAAAAGTATTAAAAAAAATGGAATTGCCCACATAAATATGACATGAAGCATAACAATTATAGAAAATATGAGATTAACACCCAATTTTAATTGGGTAAAAAAAGGTAAGACATTTCTCCCCCCTAAAATTACGTTCGCTTTTAGCGAACGTAATTTTAGGGAGCGGGTATAATCATTTTATCATACCTACCCTGATGAATCAGGGTGTTAATCTCATACTATTACCAATTATAACTATATGGGCAATTTCAAAAATTAACCTAAAACTATTTTTTTTTGAAATCGCTAAATTTTTTCAGGATAGGATCAAAACTAAAATATTGTGCATAAACAAAATCGCCATTATCCATAAGCATAAAAAAGTTGTCGGGGTCTTTTGTCAACTCTTCGCCCATAAAATTTAGTTTACCCCACCCTGGTTTATTAAAAGCTTTAACCCACTGTTTTTGGCCACTGTTTTTTTCAACTGTAATTATATACATAGGCTTGCTTTTTATAATAGAATCTTGCCACTCTTGGGGGACATCCTCAATATATTTGTTAAAGTTTTTTTTTCGGAATTCCATTAAAAACCTTTTTACTTTTATGGTGTCAAAATTTGCGATTTGTTTATTTGAATAATCAAAAAGCTCATAATTGTTGTTATTGTGCAACACTTTAAACGATTGGTTTTTGTCAACAAAATTTTCAATGGTTACCTGTTTTATTTCGTTTAATGGAATACTAAAAACTGATTGTGTTCGCCACTCGATTTCCATTGTTGAAAAACGCGTTGACAGATAGCCCCGAAAGCCGGGTATTTCCATTATAAAAGGGCGCGATGAGTTTTTAAGAATCATATATGTACCGTATGAATCCATTGTTGGGCCACCCACATATATTGTTTTTGTGAGTTTTCCGTTTTGATAAACCTCGACTTTGGTCGATTTTACGGCAAGGTTTTTAACTACGTTTTCGTGTGCGGCTTTGGCAACCGGATCTTTTACCCTAATCCGGTGTAGTGTTTTTAATACCAAATCTACCAAATCTTGCCGCGCCACATAGTCTTTGTTTACTGTCCAAAAGCCATTTTGCCGCTCTAATAAAATGCTGTTGTTTAGCTTGTCAACCAAAAATAATTTATCAACCGATGCTGTGTCTTCTATTGCAAAATCGCGCAGCTCTTTTTTTATTGTGCCGTTTTGCCCTGTTATTGTAAAATATGTAGCAACCGTTGCCAATATTAAAACTATTGCTATTTGAATCTTTTTTTTCATAATGTGTATAATTTTTAATTTACCACAGATGGTACAGAAAATACGAAGTTTATTGTTTATTTACCATAGAAGGCACGAATGATTTTTATTATTTAGGTGTCCGCTTGCTTGTTTATGTTTTTTGCGTATCTCCTTTTTCTAAAATAGATAAAAAACGCCCCGCTTAATATTACCAATAATACCGGCAAAACAACGTTAATAATCTGCCATTTAACCCTCTCTTTGGTAATTTTAGGCCTGTCTAACAACCGTAGTTTATACTCTTTTGTTCGTGCCTCAAGCAACCCCTGCATATCGCAAAGGTAATTTATGCAATTTAAAATAAGCTCTTTATTACCGAATGTCTGTTTTGTAAACCTATCGTAACCGAGCGGCAAAGCTTTCATGTTTTTGCCTACCCCGTGTACGTGGTTTCGAATTATATCGCCGTCTGATATTACAATCATTTTTGTTGGGTTGCTTACGTTTTTAAATGCTATTTCGCTATTTTTTGACAATAAGGGTGTTATCCTGTTTGCAAAAACCGAATTGAAAGTGCCTTCGAGCAAAACCCCTGTTGGCAAAAATGATTTATTAAAACGCGAGGGTTCAATTTTTTCGCTTATTAGCGATAAATCAATCAATATTGGTGCGGTTACGGCGCGGCTATATTTTGATGATGCCAGCAAGATGGTTTTTTTAATATTAGGGTCTTCGCCAACAGTATCAATAATATTTGCAAATTGCAGTTTTACCATATCGAGGTTTCGTGTAATTGTATGGTTTTGCGATGGTGCAATAATTGGGAAATATATCCACGGTGCCGGCGTAAATTTTGGTTTTTGTCCAGCCAATGCGGTATTTACAGGTATTACCGCGCATTGCATGTCTTGCACCAAATTTGGGTTAATGCGTACCCCATATCTAAAAAGCTGGTCGTTTAAATTTAATTTGTTTATAAGCCCGAGTGTTGAGCGCGAGTATGCAAGGCTGTCCATATTCACATTAACATTATCGACTAACCAAAGCACCCTGCCGCCATTCATTATATACTGGTCTATAAGAAATTTGTCTTTTTCGGTAAAAGCATTTTTAGGTTTTGCTATTATTATAAGGTTGTACTTGTTTCGGTTTAAAGTGTCGCGCAAGCTATATAAATTGCCATTAAGCGGTACCCGCTCAAGGTGGTAAAACTCTGCCAAAGTATGTGCTATATCGTTTACTTGCATGCTGTCGAGTTCGCCATGCCCTTCAATAAAGCCAATTTTAGGAGCAATGCGGGTTGTTAATTTGTGTATTGCAAATGTTAATTCATACTCCAACGCCTGAATTGAGGCATTCAGGTTTCCTTCGGGCGAATACCCGACATAGTTTTTAAGAATGTTGACCGGAATTTCCTCGCCTCTGTATGATACCATTACGCCGGGAAAGATGGTTTTTTGCCTGTCGCCGCCGTCTGCCTCTTTTATCTGCAAGCTTGTGGGGTCGATGCCCTTTTCGTATAACTGCCTAAAAACCTCATTTCGTGTCCTTCGGTCGGGGCTTTCGGCAGGGTCAATAAATTCATATTGTATGTTATCTTTCCCGTAAGCCCTAAACTCGTCTAATATTTCGCGTGTTGCATTTTGCAGCCTCATAAACCCTGCCGGCAAATCACCATCTAAATAAACCTTAAAATATACAATATCATCAATATCTTTCAACATACTTTTTGTATGTTCCGAAAGCGTATAGCGGTTGTCGGAGGTTAAGTCGATACGTGTAAAGAGGTGGTTTGATACTATGGCGAGCAAAATAATAATAGCCATAGTTATGCCAAGTTGGTAAATATTGTCTTGCCTTATTTTTTTTCTTTGCATAACAGTTTTTGCAATGATATTTTTTTTATTCTTCATAATATTACCATTTGCGGCTCTGTAATTTAAACTTGGTGAGCATAATAAATATTGCTGCTGAGCTAACAAAATACACAATGTCGCGGGTGTCGATTACCCCGCGCGAAATTGATTGATAATGGCGGTTTATACTAAACCCTTGAAGCACAAATTCTGCTTTTGAGTTAGCAAATAACGCGCTTAAAGCATCAAACCCATAAAACAGGGTAAAAACAAGCACCACTGCCAGTATAAATGCCACAATTTGGTTATCGGTTAACGACGACGAGAATATGCCTATTGCCACATAAACCGCTGCCAAAAAAACCAGTCCGATATACGAGCCCCAAGTACCGCCAATGTCAACATTGCCAACGGGGCTGCCAAGCAGGTAAATTGATATAAAATAGATTAAGGTTGGTATTATTGATATTACGGCTATTGACAGCGCGGCACTGTATTTGGCCATTATTACCGATAAATCGGATATTGGGCGTGTCATAAGCAGTTCGATAGTGCCACTTTTTGTTTCGTCGGAAAACAGCCTCATTGTAATTGCGGGTATTAAAAACATAAATACCCACGGCGACAGCACAAAAAATGTTTCGATATTTGCATAGCCCGTATCGAGCACGTTGGTGTTGCCGGGTATTACCCACATAAAAATACCTGATGCGATTAAAAAAACAATTATAACTATATATCCTGTTAAAGAGCTAAAAAAACCGGCTATCTCCTTTTTATATAATGCAAACATGTCGTTAAATAATTATGGGGCACAAAATTATGCAATATTTGTATAAACAGCTTGAACATCATCGTCGTCGTCAAGCTTGTCGAGCATTTTCTCAATTTCTTCAATCTGCTCGTCTGAAAATTCAACAGGCGATGTCGAGAACCGTTGCAGAGTTGCCTTTACCTCAATGCCCTTTTGTTCAAAAGCGTGTGTAAGAACCCCAAAGCTTTTGTAGTCGGCATAAACAAAAACGGTGCCTTCATGCTCTTCAATCTCCTCTAAGCCATCATCAATAAGCTCAAATTCAAGCTCTTCAATATCAAGATTTTCGGGTTTTTCAAACTCAATAACTGTTTTGCGGTTAAACATAAACTCTAACGAGCCGTTTGGCGATTGGCTTCCGCCGACTTTATTAAAATACGATTTTACATTAGCCGTAGTGCGGGTGGTGTTATCGGTCATACACTCAACAAAAACCAACACTCCATGCGGGCCTTTGCCTTCAAAATTCATTTCGATATAATTTGTGGCATCTTTGCCAAGCGCCCTTTTTATGGCATTGTCTATGTTGTCTTTGGGCATATTTTGAGCCTTGGCGTTTTGTATGGCAGTCCTAAGTTTTGCGTTCATCTCAGGGTCGGTACCACCGTCTTTTGCCGCTACTGTAATAGCTTTACCAAGTTTTGGAAAAAGCCTTGACATTTTGCCCCAGCGTTTCATTTTTGCTGCTTTTCTGTATTCAAATGCACGTCCCATATTATATATATTTTATTTGCTCATGCAAAAGTAATTTTTTTAATAAATTAACCCGAAAAAAAACTAAGGATAAATAAAAAAAGGCACACAATTTAATTGTATGCCTTTTTTCAACATAAGAATAACACGTTTTATTGTGTCTTCTCACAAAAATAAATTATTACTGCCTAACATATGCCGATACCGATAACGCAGCTATTGTACCATCGGCAACTGCGGTGGTAACCTGCCTAAACCGTTTATGGATACTGTCGCCGGCTGCAAAAACCCCGGGTATATTTGTATTCATATCTGCATCAACAACTATTTCTCCATAATTATTCAATGCAATTTGGTTTTTTAATTTTTCGGTATTTGGCACATAGCCAATAAATATAAAAATGCCATCGGTTTTAATTTCCGAGGTTTTGCCTGTTGGCAGATGCTCAATTTTAATACTTTCAACAGATTCGCCGCCAATTATCTCGCGCGGTTCCGATTCCATTATAAAGCTGATTTTCGGGTTCTGCTTAGCCTCTTGTATGGCAAATTCAAATGCCTGAAATTTATCGAATTGATGCACGACTGTAACTTTGCTGGCAAAATTTGTTAATGCAACAGCCTCTTCAAGAGCCGAGTTACCACCGCCAATTACAACAATCTCTTTGTTGGTAAAAAAATCGCCATCGCAAGTAGCGCAGTACGAAACACCGCGACCTTTAAAGTTTTTTTCGCCCTGAATACCCAACATGCGCGGAGTGCCACCGGTAGCAAGTATTACTGTTTTAGCTTCAAATACCTCGGTATTGTTTACGGTAATGCTTTTTATTTTACCATCGAGTTTAAAAGAGGTAATTTGTTTGTTGCTTTTAATTATGCAACTAAACTCCTTTGCCTGTTTTTTCATGGTGCTTACCAAACTATAACCACTTGTTGTTTCAACCCCCGGGTAGTTAGCTATTTCATTAGTTAAGGTCAGTTGTCCGCCAATGGCGCCCTCGTTTAAAATTAAGGTGCTAAGCTTGGCCCTTGAGGCATAAATGCCTGCTGCCAAACCTGCCGGGCCTGCCCCTAATATAATGACATCGAAAATTTTATTACTCATAACTCAATATGTTTTTGCAAAAAAAACTGTGCAAAAAAGTTATTAAAAACCTTACTATGCAAATTTTGAATCCAACACGGCTTTAATCTGCTCGTCGGACATTATTGAGCTGACAGCCTCAACAACTTTTCCGTTTTTATAAAACATGGTAAACGGCAAACCCATAAAACCTGCTGTTTCGGGGGCATTGCGAATTATATGTGCTTCGGGTATATCAAAATTCATATCGGCAAATTTTACATGTCCGTATTCATCTTCCATCTCTTCCATAGCCTCGTAAACAGGAATACACATTGGGCCCATGCGGCCGCAGCATACCATTACTTTTTCGTTTTCTTCAATAAATTTTTTAAGTTCGTCAGCAGTTCTCAGGTGCTTTAAATTTGTCATTAAATCCATAGTTTTACTCTTTTTTTATTGATTTTTAATTAATTATCTAATATATCTTCGTTCGATTTTAATTTGCCGTTTATATAATCTTGTATCAACTCGTCGGGCGACACCTGATTAGTGCCAACAAACACATTGATTTTATTTTTAATAAAGGCGTGAATTATGGCGGGGTTTATTTTATAGGTAACAACATCGGAAACCCCTAATGAATTAAACCAGTCGGCAAACTTTTCTATTTCGGTAAAGTTTGGCTGAACAAGGGTTTTATCAATAACTTTTGATTGTTTTATAGTAAATACGGCATAGTGGCTGCATGTGCCAAAATGCGTGCTTAAACAATCTTTTTCAACCGGTATTGCAACTTTTGCCATAAAAACCTTTTTTTTATGCGACAAAAGTATGTATTGAAAGTTAAGTATAAAACAGAAGCTTAGGTTGGCTTGCTAATGTAAAAATTGAACTATTTCAATTTTTTTGTTGTCAAATGGTAATTTGGTAAAATAGTGCCATAACACATCTGACATGGCATTATGGATTCGGTAAGGGTTGCTTTCAGCAATGTTGTGAGTAATGAAAAGAAAGCTTGTGTATAATTAGTATCAAATATGCAAAATAAGTAAATTTGCAAAAAAACAGAAATAATTTGAAAAGACTTTTTATCATATCTGGTTGCAACGGGGCAGGAAAAACAACCGCTTCTTATTCTATTTTACCTGAAATGTTAGATTGTGAGGAATTTGTAAATGCTGATGAAATAGCAAAAGGACTTTCTCCTTTCAAACCTGAATATGCAGCTATTCAGGCAGGAAGATTAATGCTTGATAGGATAAACAAATTGATTGAAAAAGGACAGGATTTTGCATTTGAGACAACTTTGGCAACAAAAAGTTATAAAAATCTTGTTCTTGACGCAAAAGAAAAAGGATACCATGTTACT
>CAYQPP010000080.1:0-13419 GCA_964419235.1 uncultured Bacteroidales bacterium | reverse complement strand
TTACAAGCAAAAAAACATGCAAGATGTTTTAGATTATTATAAAGAGACCGGAAAGACATTTTGGGAGCTTGTATTTGAAACCGAAGGCAATAAAATTGAGGAGCATCTTTTTAAAGTTTGGGAAAAGATGAAAGGGGCAATAGCAAATGGGCTTGCAAATGAAGGGCTTATACAGGGAGGTTTAAAATTGCAGCGAAAGGCAGCTGCGTACTATTCAAAATCAAAAGGACTGAGCAATCATGCAAAAACAACAAGCAAAATATTTGCTTATGCGCTTGCAGTATCAGAAGAAAATGCCTCGGGCGGCGAAGTGGTTACAGCACCCACTTGCGGCTCATCAGGAATATTGCCTGCCGTGTTAAAAATATCGCAGGAGCATTATGATATTGGTGATGAAAAAATTGTTAGGGCTTTGGCAACTGCCGGTTTAATTGGGAATATTGTAAAGCATAATGCTTCAATATCAGGTGCTGAAGTTGGGTGCCAAGGAGAGGTTGGTACAGCTTGCGCAATGGCAGCGGCGGCAGCTACTCAAATTGCAGGCGGCTCGCCTGCCCAAATTGAATATGCTGCTGAAATGGGGCTCGAGCACCATTTGGGCTTAACATGCGACCCAATAAACGGCTTGGTTCAAATCCCATGTATTGAAAGGAATGTGCATGGTGCCGTTAGGGCATTTGATTCGGCACGGTATTCGCTTTTATCGGATGGCAAGCATTTTATTAGTTTTGATGTTGTTACAAAAGTGATGAAGCAAACCGGAAAAGATTTGCCAAGCTTATATAGAGAAACTGCATTGGGGGGGCTTGCTATTTTTGGCGATAAAGATTTTGTTGATAATTAGGGCTTGCTGAAAAATATATAATAAGTTTAATCTCGATAACATATAAAATTTTTGCAACTTGTAAATGCAATTTTCTTGAGCAATAATGCCAATAAAGTCTGTACTTTTTAGCAAAAAGAATTTTTTGAGGCTTTGCTTTGGGGTTTCATATATTCTTTCTTAATTTTTAGGTAAGATATCAACCGGCAATTGTTGGTTGATAGAGTGGTAAAATAATGAAAATTAAGAATTATTAGCAAACTTTCTGTAACACCGCCCTCCGGGCGGTTATCCATTTACTATTTGGAGGCGGTGTTGCAAGGATAGATATAGCGTAAAAGATTATAAAAGCCTGATAGTTTTGAGTCTGTTATTGATTGGTGTATAATGCTGATTACAAAATTTACAATAAATCCGTCATCTCTTCTTTTCTTAACATGTCCAATAAACCGGCAGGAGTTTTGGCTGTGTCAACAGTAATATTTTTCATTTTAAAGAATTGTTGAACGGCTTCTTGTACGGGAATACGCTTGTTTGAAAGGTGCACAAAATTAAGGTATTTTATTATTTTAAAAGCATCAAACCATTGATAAAACCGTTGTGAAAAGGTATTTTTTGAAGCACAATTCCCATTAATCTCATTTAGCTTTTTGGTAAAATCTTCAATCCCGATAAACTGTTGAAGCGTTGGGTGCAGGCCATCAAAAATCGACTTTAGTATATCGTAATCAACCATATATAGGCATTTTACAGAATCGAATAAATTTTTCAGGTAACTAAAATAGATGGGTTGGTAGGTTACAAAGCTATTATCGTTCATAATTTTTTGAATGGCAGGGCCTGTGCCAAAAGGTACCCTGTTCGACGGGCGCGACGACGGAAAAACCTTTATGTGGTTTAATTCTGCCACATTGCCTAACGGAAAAATTTTATGCAAAAAGTAAAAATCTTCGCCTCCCTGCTTGCGGTTCATGCCGCCCTGTTTGGCATATGCCGATGCCGTTACCGCAAAACACGAGCCTATGGTATGAAAAGCGTATGGAAAGCCTGTATATTTCAGCGCTTGCTTAAAGTATCGCAAATAGAGTTCGTATAAAACAATTGCCTTATGGTTTTTGTCAGAGGTTTCAGGAGTTGTGAAATGCTCAAAATAAAAAATTGCGCAACTCAGTTTTTTTTTCTTTGAAAAAGCATTTTGAATATCGCAGATATAATTTCTCGATACTAAGGTGTCGGCATCTAACGAGGCGATAATGCCATTTTCGTTATTTACAGAATTAAGCCTGCGTATAGCTTCGTCCATTGCAATTTTTCGTGCCAAACCGGCACCGGCATGTTTTTGTGGCAAATCGCCTTTTAATATACAATGAAATTTTAGTTGCTCGGTCGATTCATTTTTTATCCACTCTAAAATATCATTATAGGTTTGGTCGTTTTGTTGTATTATTGGTTTGGGGGCTTTGCAAGAGTGGTTAATGACAATAAGCACCTCGGTAGGGTATTTGGCAGGCTCGCATTTTTTTAATGAGTTAAGCGTGTCAAATATTTGGGGCTCGTTATAGGCGGGTATTATTATTATTAATTTTAATTGTGGGTGCGGCAATTGGTTGACCAATTGTTTGTAAACAGAGTGTTTGTCGATATATTTTTCTAATAAATTACCCATTAAACAAAAATAAAAAACCGCCCACAAATTGCGGGCGGCAATAAATATTTTACTCTCTTTTTAATTTTCAGAATTGTACCTGCTGTTCAATCCGTCAACAATTTCTTTGGTAATATCTAACTGTTCAGCTCCGTAAAGCAGGCTTCCGCCAAGCGAATGCCCTAAAATAATTTGATATTTTTCGGGGGTATTGTACTCATTAATAAAATTTGAGACGCTATCAAAAAGCTGTGCGTTCATTTGTTGTTGCTCCATCGACAGTTGGTTGGTGTAATCATACTCTAATTTTTGGAGCTCTTGTTGCCTCATCATAAGTTGCTGCTGGGCTTCTTCGGCTCTTTGCTGAGTCAAAAATATACCGCGCTGCACCTTATCCTGAAAAATCTGTGCATCTTTTTCAAACTCTTTTGCGTCTTTTGCAAGTTTCGACTTCATATTTGCCTGCTTTTTTGTAAGCGATTCGTTTAGCTCAATGGCAAGGTTATACTGCAATAGTACCGAGTCGATATTGACATAAGTGATACTCATGCTGCCGGTTTGTGTTGAAACGACATTTTCAGTATTGGTTTTATCACTTGTTTTATTGGCACTAAAATGCAAAAAATACAAAATGCCCAATCCAATAAATAGCACTACATTTAATCCTATCGATAAATTCTTCATAATTTATATTTTGATAATTAATTTTTAGGGTATCAAAAGTAAAATAAAAGATGGGTATTGAAAAATTTTATCTGTTTTTTACGTAGGGTTTGCTGAAAAACACAAAACGTATTGATAATAAATGCATTATAAACCTTTCAATAATCATAAATGCAAGGTTTTTTGATGCTCTATAATAAAAAGGTTGCATTTTTTTAGCTTTATTATGGACTTTTTCAGAAACCCTACGTATTTGCAGATTTAAGGATAAATTATAAGTTCGGTTTTAGGTTTTTAAATAGAGCTATTTTATTATTTTTTTGCAATTATAGAGAAACCACCCCAAAACAATTAATGCAATAAGGCTGCCTATAAAATATCCCCATTCAACCGGTAGTGCAAACCCACCGTTTTTATTTGGGGCAACAAACAGGTAGGTAACTGTAACCGCTGTCATAAAAGTGGCGGGCAGTGATAAAAGCCAGTGTTTTTTGCCATTTTTTACAAGATACATTGCCGCTGTCCATAGCATAAAAACCGAAAGGAATTGGTTAAATAGCCCCAAAAACTTCCATATTGTCGAAAATTCAATTTGTGTTAAAACAAAACCCACAATAAACAATGGGATGCTTACTGCCAACCTTTTTTTAATTGATGATTGCTTTATTTTTAGGGCATCGGCAATAATTAAGCGTGCACTGCGGAATGCTGTGTCGCCTGTTGTGATAGGGGCAGCAATAACTCCTACTATTGTAATGGCGGCACCTAACTTCCCGAACCATGTTTGGCAAATCTCTTTTACAATCCATGCAGGGTTATTGCCTGAAGCAATTGTTTCGTTTAACCCTTCAACATTATTAAAATAGTTCATTGCGGCTGTAGCCCAAATTATGGCAACAATACCCTCGGTAACCATGGCGCCATAAAAAATATTGCGCCCTTGTTTCTCCTTCGTCATACACCGTGCCATCATAGGCGATTGGGTAGCATGAAACCCTGAAATTGCACCACACGATATTACAATAAACATCATTGGGTACAGTATGTTTTGAGTGGGGTTGTTGTGCAGATTTTTTAGTTCTGAAAGGTTTAATTCCTTTAATGAAAACGAGCCGTTTAGCCCGTTTATAAGCATGTAGCCACCAATTGCAATCGCCATAAATATAAGTGCTGCACCAAAAAACGGATATATTTTACCAATAATTTGATTTATAGGCAACAATGTGGCTACCAAATAGTAGGCAAAAATTATATATAGCCAAATTTTAAAATTTATGCCCGTATATGATGTAAGTAAATCGGCAGGGCCATTAACAAAGGCAACTCCAACCATTATTAGCAACAGCAGCGTAAAAATGCGCAAAGCCTGTTTAAATCCACTTCCCAAGTATTTGCCAACCAATTCGGGCATGCTGGCTCCATTATTTCTAATCGATAACATTCCTGAAAAGTAGTCATGGGTGGCCCCCATAAAAATATTTCCTAATACAATCCAAACGTATGCCCACGGGCCGTACATAGCCCCGAGTATTGCCCCGAATATCGGGCCCAAACCTGCAATGTTCAAAAACTGTATAGTATATATCCGCCATGGTTTCATAGGAATATAATCTACTCCGTCATTAAGTCTCAGGGCAGGTGTTTCAATGGAATTATCGGCTCCAAAAAAACGTTCAATAAATTTTCCGTAAATAAAGAAGCCTACAATAAGTGCTGCAATTGATATTAAAAATGTTAACATAAATTTTTGTTTATTGAGTACGACACAAAAATAATAAATATCATTATAAATTATTTTTTATTTGCAACAACTTTATCTATTTGCTACCCTCTTTTTTTATAAACAATAGCATATTAGATTAGTGCTCAAATTTATTTGGGTATATGAGTGGATTATACCGCAATACACTATGTTTTAGCTTGGTGTTATTCTAATAACATCATTTTTTCAAAGAGAATTAGGCTTAGTATAAACACGCAAAAAGCCTCTATTGAATTAACAACAGAGGCTTTTTTTAAGTTAGTTATTTGCAAATTGCTTTTAACTTTATTCTATTACAAACCTGTGTGTAAACACCTCGTTTTGTAAGTGCACCTGAACAAAATAGACGCCATTAGGCTGTTCGCCCAAATCAATAGTCTGCTTTTGTTCGGTAAGGTCGATGTTTGCTATTTTATTACCCTTTAAATCGTGTACGGTAATAAACGCACCGGTAATATCATTGTTTGATAAATCAATTTGGAAAACCCCGCCGTTCGGGTTCGGATAAACCTTTATATTTATATTTTTGGTATCAGATATATCAACAAAATTAGTACTGAAACCAATTTTATAGATTGGAGATTTATTTCCTAAATCGTCGTTGGTAACCATATATAATGTATAGCTTTCTCCTGCCGATAATCCCGTAGCGGTAAGTTCATTCTCAACTTCATTTACAATAGCAAAATTACCCGATGTTACCACAGAATCGCCCAAATTGCCCAACAGTTGTAATAAAAGCAAATAAGTAGCCTTTGTATTTTAGATTGCTAAGCATAATTAAATTAATTATATTGCTAAAAACTAAAAATGCAAATACGCTTTATGATTACTAATAAAAATAGATATCTTTACGCACTCTAATTTAGCAGGCGTAAATATATAATTAAATTTACCCATTGAGCTAAAAGGAGTTGTGATTATAGTGATTAACAATATTTAATAGAAAAAATTCATGCTAAAGTTTCTAAAAAAACCATATCCTTTTAATGATGATTTAAAAAGAAATGCTAAAATAATATTCTTTATCAGTATTAGTATTTTTGTTTTCTTACTACTATTTCAGCCATTAGATATTAGTATATTAGGCAACAAAGAAAAATTTTATCTTATAGGTGGGTTGGGCGTTATCACATTTCTGTCGCTAAGTTTAAACCTGTTGGTTATACCAAGTTTATTTCCTAAAATATTTTTACTTAGAGAGTGGATTGTATGGAAAGAGGTTATTTGGAATCTTTGGCTCTTATTTACTATTTCGTTAGGTTATTTTATAATGTACAAATTATTGGGAATAATAGAGTTTGATTTTTATATGGTTTTTAAACTTATATTAATTGCTATTATGCCCCTAACCTTGTTAATTGTTTTTAATCAAAATAGGCTTTTGCAATTACACTTAAAAACAGCTAATGAACTAAATGATAAATTACGCGAGAGTAAAAATGACAATGATAAATTAATACATTTTGATTCGGAATATCAAAAAGACAAACTTTCGATTAAAGCAAGATTATTATTGCTAATTCGGTCGGCAGATAATTACATTGAGGTGTTTTGGAAAGATGGCGATGTTATTAAAAGTCAATTAATACGGAGTACGTTATTAAAAGCCCAAGAGTTATTAGAAGATTATAACTATATTTTTAAATGCCATCGCTCATTTATTGTTAATATAAACTTTATTGACAGAGTAGAGGGGAATTCACAAGGCTATAAGCTGTTTTTTGAAAATATTGAGTTTGAAATTCCCGTATCAAAACTTGCGGTAATTCAACTAAAAGAGAAAGTAAAATTCCTATAATTATACATTTTTTACCCCTGTATAAGGTTTTTTTACCCCTAAATAGGTATTTCGTACCTAATATTAATATATAAATCACAATTTTAAATAAAGGCGGTATTGGTAGAGTATTTTTGATGCAAATTTCAAAAACATTTATTAAATGAAATCATTAAAAATAGGAGACCTTACAGTTAAGGTGCCAATTATTCAAGGTGGAATGGGAATAGCTATTTCACTATCAGGTTTAGCTTCAGCAGTTGCAAATCAGGGAGGTATTGGTGTAATTTCAGCAGCCGGTATAGGAATGGGCGAACCCAATTATATGAAGCGCCTGCGAAAATCAAATATCGATGCACTTAAAAGGCATATCAGAAAAGCCAAGGAGTTATCAAAAGGCAATGGGGCTATTGGCGTTAATTTAATGGTTGCCCTATCAGACTATGATGATTTATTACAAGTATCAATTGAAGAGCAAGCCGATGTGGTATTTATGGGTGCAGGGTTGCCTCTTAAATTACCTCAATTTGTTTTAGATAAAGGATTCGATAATATACACACAAAATTTATTCCTAAGGTGTCGGGGGCCAAAGCAACAAACTTAATTTTTAAATACTGGGCAGCAAAATTTAACCATTTGCCCGATGCGGTTGTAGTTGAAGGCCCAATGGCCGGAGGACATCTTGGTTTTAAAAAACAGGAATTAATAGACAATAATATTAAACTGTCAACTTTAATTGAGGAGACTGTTGCTGTTGTTAAAGAGTTTGAAAAGATATATAATAAAGAGATTCCTGTAATTGCTGCAGGCGGAATTTATACAGGTAAGGATATTAAAGATATAATGAAAGCCGGTGCGCAAGCTGTTAAAATGGGAACCCGATTTGTTACCACACACGAGTGCGATGCCGATATTGCATTTAAAAATAGTTATATAAACAGTGCAAAAAATGACATAACCCTTATTGATAGTCCCGTTGGGTTGCCGGGGCGTGTAATAGGCAGTAAATTTGTTGACAGAATAAATAATGGCGAAACCAGACCCGTGAGTTGTCCATGGAAATGTTTAAAATCGTGCGATTATAAAAATGTGCCATATTGTATTTCAGAAATACTGCATAATTCATCACGAGGCAAATTAGATATCGGATTCTCATTTGCAGGCTCAAATGCTTATAGAGCTACCGAAATTGTATCGGTAAAAGAGTTATTTGATGAATTAATTGAAGGATACGAAGCAGCAGTAGGAAATGGAGCTAAAAGTGTATCATTTGTTAAAAGAGATAGTATTTTAGCATCATAAAAAAACATATTACTAAAAAAGCCCGTATAGCTTAAGCATACGGGCTTTTTATATTTTAACAATTCCCTCTATTCAACACTAAATACATCTTTAAAGGCTTGTTTAAACGACTCTTTTGGAAGTGCTCCTTGAGCCATTTGTGGTTGTCCGTCTTTTGGCACAAACAGTAGCGATGGAATACTTTGAATACCGAACATAGCCGATAACTCGCGCTGGTCTTCGGTGTCAACTTTATATATATCTAATTTACCATCGTATTCAGTAGCTAATTCTTCAAGAATAGGAGCTACCATTTTACATGGTCCACACCAATCGGCATAAAAATCGATAATACACGGCAATTCACCTTCAAATTTCCAATCTTTGTTTTTTTCAAAGTCAAATACTTTCTCTTTAAACGTCTCTTTTGTTAAAAACTCAATCATGATTATTTAATTTTAATTAATTTCAAAATATGTAAATATGTAAATACTTTAATGCGTTAACAATTATTGTACCCTTTTTTATGGGTTGTATAAATTGTAAAGAATTAGTAAAAAAAACATATTATTTTGCATTTTAAACAAGTGTTTTTGTTATTTCGCTAATATTATAACAAATTCATGCCAAAAACGTTTAATTTTGCAGCCTTAAAATGAAAAAATGTCATATTAGTGAATAATTATTTGAACCATATTGTTTTTAAAAAAGTAGCCGAAGTGTGTGCCCAGCATAACATTGAGGCTTATGTAATAGGTGGGTTTGTACGCGATATTTATCTGAAAAGAAAATCGCATGATATTGACATTGTTACAGTTGGTAGCGGAATTGAACTGGCAAAAAGCGTTGCAAAACTACTTGATGGTAACTTAAAAGTATCGGTTTTTAAAAACTTTGGCACAGCCATGTTTCATTATAAAGGTGTTGAAGTTGAGTTTGTTGGGGCTCGAAAAGAGTCGTATAAGCGCAATTCGCGAAAGCCTATTGTTGAAGACGGCACTTTAGAAGATGATCAAAAACGGCGCGATTTTACAATTAATGCTTTGGCATTGAGTTTACATGCCAATAATTTTGGCAAACTAATCGATCCGTTTAACGGTATTGACGATTTAAACAGTAAAATAATACGCACCCCGCTCGACCCCGATATTACATATTCCGACGACCCTTTACGGATGCTTAGGGCAATCAGGTTTGCAAACCAATTGGATTTTACAATTGAGCAGGAATCATTAGAATCTATAGAGAGGAATAGCCATCGCATTAAAATAATATCGTATGAACGTATATCTGACGAATTAAATAAAATAATGATGTGCAATAACCCAAGTTTAGGTTTTAAGCTTCTGCAAAAAACAGGACTTCTTAAGCTTATTTTACCCGAATTTGAGGCTTTAAAAGGAATTGAAACTAAAGCCGGCAAAAAACATAAAGACAATTTTTACCACACGCTTGAGGTACTTGATAATATTTGCAAAACAACCGACAATTTGTGGCTAAGATGGGCTGCCTTATTGCATGATATTGCAAAGCCTGTAACCAAAAGGTTTAGCAAAGCACAAGGTTGGACATTTCATGGGCATGAACATAAAGGCAGTTTAATGATACCTGCTATTTTTAGAAATTTAAGACTGCCTTTAAATGAAAAGATGAAATATGTGCAAAAACTCGTTGGCTTACATATGCGCCCCATAGTTTTGGCTCAAGAAGAGGTTACCGATAGTGCAGTACGAAGGTTGTTGTTTGATGCCGGTAACGATATTAATGATTTAATGACTTTGTGCGATGCCGATATTACCTCTAAAAACCCTAAAAAGGTTTCGCAATATTTAGAGAATTACCAGTTAGTTCGCAGTAAACTAAAAGAGGTTGAGGAGAAGGATAAAATAAAAAATATGCAACCTCCGATTTCAGGCGAAACAATTATGAAAATATTTAACCTTACGCCTTGCAAAACAGTTGGCGACATTAAATTGGCTATAAAAAATGCTATACTCGACGGTGTTATACCTAATAATTATAATGCTGCCTATACATTTATGTTAGAAATTGGAGAAAAAATGGGTTTAAAAAAAGCAGAGGGCAATAAATAGCACTATTTTGTAATGTGAGAAGTTTCGTTACTAATCAATAGGCTATATACTTGACATTGTGATTAATGATATTTTAATAAATATTATAGGTTGCAGAGCTTATTCCATATTTAACTCGCATGTAACAACCGCCCAGAGGGCGGTTGTTGCGTATTATTGGCCATAGTTAGATACAGAAAGACTATCACAAAAAAGTCTTGTTTTTAATTATAAGTGCAATTATCTATATTTGCCTAATGTTAAAAAAGCTGCTACAAAATAAAATAATAAAAGGCAAAAAGGTTTTTGCCTTGCTTATCGATCCCGATAAGCATAACACAAAATCGTTATCCAAACTTATTAAGGCAGCAAACACAAACCCCGGCCCCGATATAATATTAATTGGCGGCAGTATTGTTTTCAATAATATTGATAAAACTGTTAAAACGGTAAAATCATTAACATCAAAACCTGTTTACTTATTTCCGGGTAGCGTATTGCAAGTTTCGGAGTTTGCCGACGGTATTATGCTTATTTCGCTAATATCGGGGCGTAATCCCGAGTTTTTAATTGGTAACCATGTGCTGGCGGCGCCAAAAATAAAAAAGGCGGGTATTGATGTTATGCCAACCGGTTATATTTTGGTTAATTCGGGTGCTGATACATCGGTATCGTACATGAGCAATACCACGCCAATACCATATGACAAACCCGATATTGCAGTAGCAACAGCCATGGCAGGCGAAATGCTGGGCTTGCAAGCTATTTACCTTGAGGCCGGCAGCGGCGCAAAAAAGGCTGTATCTGTTAAAATGATTTCTGAAGTAAAAAAGAGTATTAAAATACCGCTTATTGTGGGTGGAGGAATAAAAACAACACAACAACTTGCCAATGTTTTAAAAGCCGGAGCCGATATGGTTGTAATAGGCACTGCCATAGAAACCAAACCCGAGCAAATTACTGAATTTGCAAAAATTGTAAGTTGATATTAAAGAAAATTAAGAAATTTCTTTAATTTACTCTTTTATCAACAGCAATTTCCGGTTGACATCTCCCCTAATTTTTAGGGGAGAATATATGGAACCCCGAGGCAAAGCCTCGAGGAATTTTTTTGATTAAAAATAGTTTTAAAGAAAAAGGTTAGTAATTTTTTTTGAGCCGCTTCACTTTATAATAATAGTTGATGTGCCAAAATAGTTTTGTTGCACCACATTTATTATATATTGCCCTTTATGCAAATGACTTAGGTTAATTGTTGGTTTTATACCGAATGTTTTTGTTGTATAAGCTAAACTGCCTAATTGATTATATACTAAAATTGTGCTTGCTCCTGTATTTTTTAATTTTAATTGTACAATACCAAATGATGGGTTGGGGTAAACTGTTAATTCTTGCAGTTTACGTGCTGTAGTTGGTATTATACCATTGCAATAGCTAAGTACATATATTCCCGAGTAATTAGTGCCAATATAAATATTGCCCATACCATCGCCTGTTATAGACATAGGAGATAATACAGAATTTAAAAATTCAAACCCTAAATTTTTATCCATTCTGTGCCACTGCGCACCATCATACATGTAAACAGTATAACTTGCAGCCAACCAAATATTACCTTTATAATCTTCATATATTTTTGATATTGACTGACCATTTGCTAAAAAATATTCAGATTCGTAATGTACGGTATCCCAATTAGTACCATTGTATTTAGCCAACGAGCAACTATCTATATTTCCACCAAAAAAGCCAACCCATATATTGCCACTATCGTCTTCAAGTATGCTATTTGCCATACCATTGCAATTAGATATATTTTGTTTTGTAAAAACATTGTTTTCAAGGGTGTATAGCTCACCTGAATCATAACTATTATCAATTGTACTTACCCAAAGTCTGTCTTTGCTATCATAAAATACCACGCCATTTGCAACATTTATAGGCGAATTGTTGCTGTTATAGTTATAAATAAGCCCAGTACTGTCGGCAATAAATAAACCACCATTAGAGCTTCCTGCATAAAGTGTATTATTATCATCAATATCGCATTGGTGATAATAAACATTGTTGGGTAAACCAAAAAGTTCATTTAATTTTTGCCACCTACTATTATTATATCTATAAATGCTACTACGTGCCGAACAGTAAAGCATTTTGTTGGGGGAGATGGTAAAATTGCAGCTACCATAAAACACGGCAGTATTATTATTGATAAACTCGCTTTTATTCCATTGGCTGATGTAACCATTACGTCCACTAATAAAAAGTGTGTTATTATAATAACATAAATTATATATCCTATCTAATGAAGGCCCCCTATGGCTGGTAAGGCTATTTTGGCTACCTATTGAAATTCCATCATAGCCGTATGCAATAGCAATGCTATCGGGCGAAATACAACATACATCATAAGCATATTCATAATTATCTATTTTGCTCCAATTACCATTTTTATATGTATAAACACCTTTATCGCTAGCCATCATCAAAGTGCTGTCGGGGGTATATTTAAAACTTCTTACCTGATAATCTTCTGTTATTGGTGGGTTTATGGTTGTATAGCTGCCGTTATTAAAAAGCTTTATACCATTTTGTATTATTATTGCATAGTAATTTGTGTCAATTATACTTAGTGCAAAAATATTAGTTGCATTAACTCCATTAAGATGTGTATGAACAAAAACCGAATCATTCTTAATCTCAAATATTTTATCCCTATATATATTTTCACCCCATATGCTGCCTTTATTATCAAACTGCATGCTGTGAATAACATCATCGTAGGCAATATATATTTCAGTATATTCAAGGGTTACAGGGTCAATTTTTAATAGTTTATCGCTAATGCTAACATAAACCTCATTGTTTTTTGATACCACCACATCGTAATGGGCAGTATTATTTTCAAACTGTATAAATTTATTATTTTCAAATTTAAATAAATATCTTCCTGTTATAGCCCAAACGGCATCGTTGGTGTCAATGGCAATAGATCCGCGAATTGTTCCACATCTGCTTTTGGCTCTATACAAGTTCCATTCGTGTCCATCCCATTTTGTAAGCCCTATATCTGATGAGGCATAAATATTGCCTTTACTATCGCTCTCGATAAAGTAAAATGTATTGCTTGGTATTTCAGGTCCCGGCATTATTAAAAAATTACCAATTGAGTCGGTTAATTGCTGGGCTTTAATACTGCCAAATAGCATAATTAATACTATTGTTGTTACGGTTAAGTATTTCATCTGCTTGGGGTTTTTTATTTTACTTAATATATAACACTTACCATAAAAAACCCCCTGTTTTTAATTATAAGTGCAATTATCTATATTTGCCTAATGTTAAAAAAGCTGCTACAAAATAAAATAATAAAAGGCAAAAAGGTTTTTGCC
>CAYQPP010000079.1:0-13445 GCA_964419235.1 uncultured Bacteroidales bacterium | reverse complement strand
CTAAAAAAGCCCACCGTAAAAACGATGGGCTTTTCTTAATCCTATTTTTAAGGCTAACCTATAAGTTGTGCCTCAACTATATTTTAAATGGCTATACGGCAAATTACCTCTTAACCACCCTTTCTGTTCTTGTATTATTATTGCTGTCAACAATGGTAATAAGGTAAATGCCCTTTTCAAGGCTGTCAAAACTAATATTCATTGTGCTGTTTGACACGACAACCGACATTACGGTTTGACCTAATACATTGCTAATTACAATTTGTGAAGTACTGCCCAAATTATTAATGGTTAAGTTATCATTAACAGGATTAGGGAAAATATTTACATTCGATAAGCTGTTTTCTTCAACGCCAACAAATTTATCAATATCATCAGCCGACCTTGGCAATATTCTAAAATAGCTACGCTTATAGGTATTTATGCCGGAAATTGAATTGAATACATCGGCCAATTCAGGAGTATATGAGAACAGCTCCGTTCCTATGTAAAGAGAATCTGTACCATTGGCAACCCGCCATGCATCATAATATAAATCGGTGCTAACACAAGTCAAATCTTCTGTTTTTATAATAACACTCTCGTACGGCTCTTGAATTTCAGGAACGGTAAGCAATATTGCGTTTGGTATATCATTGCCGGTATTGCCAACATTAACCGAAACTACATCTTTAAGCTGGGTTAGCCCATAGTATTCATTTACCGAACCCTCAACAACTACCTCATCGCCAACATTTAATGCTGAAATAAAATCGGGGGCAAAAATATAGATGCCGTTCCATGCTTTTGCGCTATCCTGCATATAAAAGCCATAACCATCAAAACCTGTAATTATGCCTTTTGCTTTTACAAGCCTACCAAAATAATCAGAATCTCCCGACTCGTCGGTTGTATATTGAATGTCGTAAATAGAAACCATCTCAACCGGATTTACGGTAAGCGAGACTGTCCACGCTTTAGTAATTGTACCATCTTCGGCTGTAACCGTATAAACAACATCTGTTGTAAAATCTTGTGTAGTTTCAGACTCAGGGTCAATTGTTGCTCCGTTTGAAACTGTTATTGTTGGCTTTAATGCCGATGTGTCGGCACCTGCCCAAAGCTGCCCTGTAATTGTTGCTGCTGCAGAATTTATTACTACATCCGATACCAATTCATCTAAATCAAAAGTCAAAATCTCGGCATCGTGGTTTGGCTCTGCTGCTTTGGTAACCGTAACAACCCAATTTTTGATTGTAACCTTATCTTGCGCCTGCACTTTAATGGTAACAGGGTTTGTAAAATCGACATTAACGGTTTGGCTTACTTGTGCACCCGACGATACTGTTATTGTAGGGCTTAACGAGGTTATATCTGTATCCCAAGCCACAACAGAGGTTACGGTAGTATCATCTGAGTTTATAACAGCATCTTGCACTTGGTCGGCAAGTACAAACGTAAGCATTTCAGCCTCGTGGCTTAATTCGCTTCCAACGGTTACAGTAACAGTCCAAGCCTGAGTAGTTGTATTATCTTCGGCAGTAACCGTATAAACAACTGCATTGGTAAAGTCGTTTGCAACACCTGAAGCAGGATTTACGGTAGCCCCTTCCGATAGTGTTATTGTTGGCACCAAAGCTGTAACATTAGTACCATAAACCACCTCAATATCAACAGTATGGTTGTCTGTGCTAATGGTTGCACCACCCGATTGCTCGGGGAAGGTAAAGGTTAATATATCTGTTTCTGTAGATGTTTCTACTCCCATTGTATGCGAGCCAAGGTAGCTAAATTCATCCTTTTCATACACTTCCCATTCTGAGTTCTCTGTAGTAGTACCCGCAGATACTGTCCAATCTGTGTTGCCTTCATCCACAGAGCTTTTTCTTACCAAAGTGTGGTCTTTTGTTGCATCTGTAACTCCTGCAACATCCCATCCACTACCTGGATCTTCTAAATTATATAACCCTATTATATCAATTATTGTAGTATCATTTCCTGAAACTTTACAAAGAGCTCTAACATCATCTCCATTGAAAGAAACAATGTATGATGTTCCTCCCGAATAAGGGTTAACAACTGCCGAATCGGTAACCGCCAAAACAGCAGCATCGGCTTCGGCATGCCCAATCACATATACAGCATTGTTTTCTAAAATAGTCCCTTCTGGAAAAGTAAAAACATCATTCCATGAATTTCCATTATAGTTCATTCGGATAACATAGTCATTTAGCTCAATGCTTGAGCCTGTTCCATTAAATATTTCCAATGCTTTGTTTTGGCTGCCTCCTTCAATATATTCTGAAAAGAATAAATCTGTGGCTTGTCCGCTAACTCCAATATAAGTAAGCGTAATTACAAACAATAGTAAAAGTTTTTTCATAATAAGTAGATGTTAAGTTAATAAAATATTTGTTGCAACTTAAATAATTGAAAGCAGAACAAATTTATGATAATGTTAAATTAATAATAATTTATTACCGGGTTATTTTGGGGAGTACAAATGTAATTATAAATATAAATCTATTCAAGCCAATAGTAATATTTTTATGGGGTGGGGAAAAAATTTATTCCTTTTTTTTTTATAAAAAAGCCATCAAATTTTCAGATGGCTTTTTTATTATGTCTTAAAACTGCAAAGCAGTGGCATTGTTGTATTTGCAAACATTATGTTACATTAAATTTATAAAATCAGCATTGCATCGCCATAGGTTCCAAAGCGGTATTTCTCTTTAATTGCCTGCCTGTAAGCCTCAAATAAAAAATCGTATCCTGCAAAGGCCGAAACCATCATTAACAGGGTGCTTAAGGGTAAATGAAAGTTTGATATCATTCGTGAGGCCACGCTAAACTCATAAGGAGGAAACAGGAATTTGTTTGTCCAACCCTCGTATGGTTTTAAATAACCGTATGTTGACACGGAGCTTTCGAGTGTACGCATTACAGTTGTGCCAACAGCACAAACATGCTTGCGTTTGTCTTTTGCCCCGTTAACAATTTTTGTAACCTTTTCGTCAATTATTATCTCTTCGGAGTCCATTTTGTGTTTTGTCAAATCCTCAACATCAACACTACGAAAATTTCCCAACCCTACATGCAATGTAACTTCGGCAAAATCAACTCCTTTTATCTCAAACCTTTTTAATAGCTCGCGACTAAAATGCAACCCTGCAGTTGGTGCAGCCACGGCGCCTTCATGTTTCGCAAATATTGTCTGGTATCTGTCTTTATCTTCAGGTTCAACATCGCGTTTAATAAATCTAGGCAGTGGGGTTTCTCCTAACTCATACAGATTCTTTTTAAATTCGTCATATGGGCCGTCATATAAAAAACGGAGTGTTCTGCCCCTGCTTGTGGTATTATCAATAACTTCGGCTACCATCATATCATCTTCGCCAAAATACAGTTTATTCCCAATCCTAATTTTTCGGGCAGGGTCAACAAGTACGTCCCAAAGGCGTTGCTCTTTATTTAACTCACGGAGCAAGAACACCTCGATTTTGGCACCGGTTTTTTCCTTATTGCCATATAGGCGAGCCGGAAATACTTTAGTGTTGTTAAATACCAAAACGTCTTCATTGTCAAAGTAATTAATAATATCTTTAAACACCTTATGCTCAATTTTTCCGGTTTTTCTATCAATAACCATTAAGCGTGATTCATCTCTGTTTTCTGTTGGGTGTAAAGCTATTAACTCTTCGGGTAGGTTAAAATTAAACTGCGATAACTTCATTTTATATAATTTGTTAAATTTCGAGGTGGGTTATACGTGCCATTTCTCAATTAGTTACAATTTTATTTGTATTTTTCTCAAACTCTGCAATTCCAATGGCATTGTTTACATCAAAATCGCCTATTCTAGTCCTTCTTAAATCGTAAAGGTATGCTCCTGAGTCAAGCGCTTTGCCAATGTCGCGTGCTAAAGCCCTAATATATGTGCCTTTGCTGCATACCACTTTTATTTGTACGTATGGCAGGTTATATTTTAAAACTTCGATGCTTTCTATATTAATAGTGTTTGGCTTGAGCTCAATTTCTTCTCCCTTACGGGCTGCAATGTACGCTTTTTTGCCATTTACTTTTTTTGCCGAGAATATTGGAGGCACCTGCTCTATGTCGCCAATAAAACTGCCAATGGTGTTTTCAAACAACTCTTTTGTAATATGGTTATATTCAAAAGTTGTGTCTTCGTCTGTCTCCCTATCAAACGAGGGTGTGGTTGCTCCAAGCTTTAATGTTGTTATATACTCTTTTTGTTGAGCCTGATATGTTTCTATCTGTTTTGTAAACTTTCCTGTGCAAACTATCAGCAACCCTGTTGCCAACGGGTCGAGGGTGCCTGCATGCCCAACTTTTATTTTTTTGTAATTAAACTTATGCCGAATTGTGTATCGTATTTTGTTTACAATATCAAACGATGTCCAATCTAATGGCTTATCAATCAAAATAACCTGTCCTGCCTGAAAATCCATTAAATAATATTTAGTTCGATACCCGATGCCAATAAAATAATTATTATGAGCCCCACAACAATTCGATAATAGCCAAAAACTTTAAACCCGTATTTTGTTAAAAAAGCTATAAACGATTTTATTGCTAAAAAACCAACAATAAAAGCCACTATGTTGCCAAATATCAAAATGCCGATATTGCCACTGTTTATTGAGCTGTAATTGTCTAACAATTTGTATGCCGATGCTGCAAACATGGTTGGCACGGCAAGAAAAAAGGAGAACTCGGCAGCATTTTTCCGGTTTAATTTTTGAGTCATCCCACCAATTATTGTGGCTGCCGAACGCGATACGCCGGGTATCATGGCAATTACCTGAAAAAACCCTATAATTAATGACTTTTTATAAGTTATATTCTGTTCCTTATCGGGATTTTTAAACCAATTATCGACAAATACAAGTACAATGCCACCAAGCACCAGCATAATGGCAACTACCAACACATTTTCTAACAGGCTGTCGATAGCATCGCTGAAAAGCAGACCAAAAAAGGCTGCCGGAAGAAAAGCGATAAACAGTTTATAATAGAAGCCTATTGTTTGAAAAAACTTTTTCCAATATATTACTACTACCGACAGTATTGCGCCAAATTGTATGTTAATTAAAAAGGCTTTAACAAAGTCGGTGCTTTCTATTCCCAAAATTTTTTGGGTAATAATCATATGCCCTGTTGATGATACGGGCAAAAACTCGGTAAGCCCTTCAACAATGGCTATAATTAACGCTTGTAACCAATTCATGAAATTGTTTTATAGTGGTTGGTATGTATGGTATTGTGTGCTACTTAATATTTGCCTATTTTGGCTTTTTCATAATAGCATAAATCTCAAAAACAAATCCTGCAAATACCATTAACGGGGCTACTGTTATTCGGGTAAAACTAAACATTGATTCGTTAAAAACAGCAGGGTCGTCAGACTTGCCGCCCGCCATTAATACAAGTCCGAGTATTATAACAGTTAGACCGATGCCCATAAGTATGAAGTTGCTTTTATCTAATGCAAATTCAAATTTTTTACTTTCGTTAGAGTTGCTCATATCTGTTTTTTTTGTTTTGTTAAGTATTTTTCGCTGTTACTGCCCATATTTAAAAATAGAGCTCGTCGGTTTTAAGTTTTAAATATTTATTTACTGCAAACCAAGTTGATACCCAAACTATTGCAAAACCGATAATAAAAACTGCTCCAAATAAAACTGCTATTGTATCAATGTCGTTTAGTATAACCAGCTCGGGTATTTGGGCTGCAATTAAATATATTATTCCGCCTAACAGCAAATATGTTATTATTATTGAATAAAACGCATGGGTTAGGCTTTTTGTTATAAATGGTGCCCTAACAAATTTTTTGGTTGCCCCCACAAGTTGCATAGTTTTAATCAAAAACCTGCGCGAATAAACTGTCAGCCTTATTGTATTGTTTATTAACGATAGCGATATTAGTAATAGCATTGCGCTAAATGCCAGCAATATAAGACTTATTTTGCTAACATTCCTGTTTACAATTTCAACTAACGATTTTTGGTAAGCCACCTCTTTTACTTGTGTGTAACTCAAAATTTTCTTTTCAATTTTTGTTACGCTATCGGGTGTTGCATATTCGGCAAACAGCCTAACCTCAATACTCGGCAATAATGGATTGTATCCTAAAAATTCTATAAAATCTTCACCCAGCTCGTCTTGCAGCTCAAGAGCGGCTTGCTGTTTTGTTATATATTGTGTTGATTTAACAGCCTTTAAGGCATCGAGGTTTTTTTGCAGCCTTATCATATCAACTTCTCTAATATTGTCTTCAAGAATTACAGAAAACCCAATATTCTCTTTTACATGGCGCGAGAGTTTTTGCGCATTTAACAACAAAAGCCCTATTAACCCTATAAGCAAAAGAACCAATGATATGCTGATAATTGAAGTCAAATATGAACTCCTCAGCTTACGTTTTGATATTTTTTGCCCTCGTTGACCCATCTTTTTTTATATGCAAATATATAAATAACCTTGTAAATAGTTTACAACTAAATTATTTTAATCTTTTCCGAAAAAAAAGCCTATCAAAAAGACAGGCTTTTTTTACCATTATAATATTTTTATAGAGTTCTTTTAACCTCAACCTCTTCGTAGGCTTCAACCACATCGCCCACTTTTACATCGTTATATTTTTCGATATTAAGCCCACATTCATAGTTTGAGTTTACCTCTTTTACATCGTCTTTAAAACGTTTTAAGGAACCTAACAATCCTGTGTAAACAACAATCCCGTCGCGAATAACCCTTACTTTCGATGTACGTTTAATTTTTCCGTCGCGAACAAAACAGCCGGCAATGGTACCCACTTTGGTAATTTTAAATACCTCGCGCACCTCAACCGTTGCGGTAATCTCCTCTTTAATTTCGGGCGAAAGCATGCCTTCCATGGCATCTTTAATTTCATTAATTGCATCGTAAATTATTGAGTATAGGCGAATGTCAATTTCCTCTTTTTCGGCAAGTTTGCGCGCCGAAATTGATGGGCGCACCTGAAACCCGATTATAACGGCATCGGATGCCGCTGCCAATAATACATCAGATTCGGTTATCTGCCCTACGGCTTTATGTTTAACATTTATCTGTATTTCGTCGGTAGATAGCTTAATAAGCGAGTCGGATAGTGCCTCAATTGAGCCATCCACGTCGCCTTTAACAATTACGTTCAACTCTTGGAAGTTTCCGACAGCAATGCGTCGCCCAATTTCGTCGAGTGTAATGTGCTTTTGGGTACGCAGTCCTTGCTCGCGCGACAGCTGCTCGCGTCGGTTTGCAATTTCGCGTGCCTCGCGGTCGCTTTCCATAACGTTAAACTTATCGCCTGCCTGTGCTGCACCGTTAAGCCCGAGTATCAACACCGGTGTTGATGGACCTGCTTCTAATATTTTCTCGTTACGCTCGTTATACATTGCTTTTACGTGTCCCGTGTTATTTCCGGCCAACACAATATCACCAACTTTTAGGGTGCCTGCCTGCACTAAAATGGTTGTAACATAACCCCTACCTTTATCAAGTGTCGATTCTATTACTGTTCCTATGGCTTTTTTATTTGGGTTTGCCTTTAAATCAAGCATTTCTGATTCAAGGAGCACCTTATCGAGCAGTTCGTAAATTTTATCTCCGTTTTTTGCAGATATGTCCTGCGATTGGTATTTTCCTCCCCAGTCTTCAACCAACAGGTTCATGTTTGCCAATCCCTCTTTTATTTTTTCGGGGTTGGCACCGGGCTTATCAATTTTATTTATTGCAAATACAATTGGTACGCCTGCTGCCTGTGCGTGATTTATTGCCTCAACGGTTTGGGGCATAATGCTATCGTCGGCGGCAACAATAACAATTGCCACATCGGTAACTTGAGCACCACGTGCGCGCATGGCTGTAAATGCCTCGTGCCCCGGGGTGTCTAAAAATGCTATCCGTTTGCCATTTTTAAGCGTTACGCTATAAGCCCCAATATGCTGGGTAATACCTCCGGCTTCGCCATCAATTACATTCTCGTTTCTGATATAATCGAGCAATGAGGTTTTACCATGGTCAACATGCCCCATAACTGTAACAATTGGTGCACGGGGCTCCAAATCCTCTTCTGTATCTTCTTCTTCAACGCTAATTGCGTCTAACACCTCGGCACTCACAAACTCAACTTTATATCCAAACTCATCGGCTACAAGCGACATTGTTTCGGCATCGAGCCTTTGATTTATCGATACAAACAGTCCAAGTGCCATACAGGTTGCTATAACCTCGTTAACCTGAACATTCATCATGGTAGCCAGTTCATTAACCGAAACAAATTCGGTAACTTTGACTATATTCTTTTCAGCGTCAATTTTTGCAATTTCATCTTGAGCTTTTTGACTCACATGATCACGTTTTTCACGACGGTATTTTGCACCTTTGTTTTTTCCTTTTGTGGCGGTAAGCCTTGCCAAAGTATCTTTTATCTGCTTTTGAACATCCTCTTCGTTTACCTCTTTTTTAAAGGGTTTTCTCTTTTGTCCCTTTTTAAATTGGGCTTTTGACTTTTTGTTTTTATCGCCTGCAGCCCCCTTATTGGTTGCTACATCAACCCTATCTTTCCTTATTCTTTTTCTTTTCTTCTTCCTGTTTAAATCATTATCGCTTGATGAAGCTACGGGCTTACCCTGCGAATCTTTAAGGTTTATTTTCCCAACTACGGTAGGGCCTGAGAGTTTTTCGGTTTTTCTTTTAATAAAGTTACCATCACTGTCTTTCTCTCTTTTTCCACCTTTATGAGAACCTTCGGTTGGTTTTTTACCTTTTTCTCTGTCTTGTCTCTCTTTTGCTTTTTCCTCTTTTGATTTTCGCGACGGCCTTGTTTTTTGGTTTATTGAGCCCAAATCAATTTTACCGATAACCTTTACATCTTCAAGCTGTTCAATTTTTGTTTTAATTTCTACATCCTCCTTTTTTTCGGGAGTCTTATCAACCTGCTTTTCTTTAACTTCTTCTTGTTTTTTGGGTTCAGGTTTTTCTTCTATCTTTTCTTCGGGCTTTTTTTCTGATTCTACTTTTAGTTCAGGTTTTGGTTCAGGTTTTTTTGTTTCCGTTTTAGGCTTCTCTTCTTCCTTTTTATCGTCAGAGGGTTTTTCTTCCTTCTCCTTTTTAGGCTTCAAGTCAATTTTTCCAACAACCTTAACCTTAACTTCCTCCTTTTCCTCGGGTTCTTCAACCTTCGCCTTAGGTTCTTCCTTAATAGGTTTTTGGCTACTATTATCTTTTATTATTACCTCTTGTTCAATCACTTCTGGCTCATCTTCAACAACAGGAGCCTGCTCAAATTCCGAATCAATAGATATTGACTCTTGTTTGCCACGATGCTTCCCTATTTCGAGCTTGGCAGATTCTTCTTTTAAGCGGATATCGGTACTATACTCCTTAACAAGAAGGCTGTATGCATCGGGGGCAATTTTAGTGTTGGGGTTAGCCTCAATAGTTATCCCTTTTTTGTGTAGGTATTCAACTATAGTGCTGATTCCAACATTAAATTCCCTTGCAATTTTGCTTAATCTTTTTGCTTTATCTCCGTTTGCCATTTCTTGACCTTTACTTTTTAAACCTAAAAACTTTGAAACAATTTTGTTTTTTATCCTATTCAAATTCTGAATTTAATACTTTAAAAACTTCTTTAATTGTCTCCTCTTCTAAATCGGTTCGTTTAACTAAATCTTCAACCGATAAATCAAGTACACTTCTGGCGGTATCGCAACCAACAGCTTTAAGCTCATCTAAAACCCAGCTTTCAATTTCATCTGCAAATTCTTCCAAATCAACATCTTCATCGTCGCCTGTGGTTTCGCGATAAACATCAATTTCGTAGCCTGTTAACTGACTGGCTAATTTTATGTTTGACCCACCTTTACCAATTGCCAATGAAACTTGGTCGGGTTGTAAATATACATCGGCGCGCATAGTATCTTCGTTTAGTTTAATTAAAGAAACTTTTGCGGGGCTTAACGCCCTTTGAATAAACAGCTGAGTGTTATTGGTAAAGTTTATTACATCAATGTTTTCATTGCGCAGCTCCCGAACAATCCCGTGAATACGCGAGCCTTTCATTCCAACACATGCTCCAACAGGGTCAACACGCTCGTCGTACGATTCAACGGCAACTTTTGCCCTTTCGCCCGGAATACGCTTTATGTTTTTTATTATTATCAACCCGTCGAATATTTCGGGTACTTCAAGCTCAAACAGCCTTTCGAGAAATACGGGGCTTGTGCGGCTTAAAATAACCAACGGGTTGCTGTTTCGCATTTCAACCTTAACAACAACCGCCCTTACGGTATCGCCTTTGCGGAAATAATCGGATGGTATCTGGTCGGTTTTTGGGAGAATTAGCTCATTGCCCTCATCGTCAACAACCATTATCTCTTTTTTCCAAACTTGATAAACCTCGCCTGTGATTAGTTCACCAATGCGGGTTTTATAATTTGCATAAATATTATCTTTCTCTAATTCAAGTATCCTTGATGTTAAATTCTGCCTAAGCGACAATATTGCCCTTCTTCCAAAATCTAACAGTTTAACTTCGTCGGTAACATCTTCGCCAATTTCATAATCTTCATCGATTTTTTTTGCGGCGGTTAATGAAATTTCGGCATTGGGGTCTTCCAACTCGGCATCGTCAACCACCTCGCGATTACGCCAAATCTCAAAATCGCCCTTATCAATATTTATAATAATATCGAAGTTTTCATCTGTCCCAAACCTTTTTATCAAAGTGCTTCTAAAAACATCTTCAAGCACACGCATCATAGTGGCCCTGTCGATATTTTTCAACTCTTTAAACTCCGAAAATGTGTCTATTAGATTCAAATTTTCCATTGTCCAAACATTTAATCTCCTAAAATGTAATTATCTCTTTTGTTGACTTTATTTCGCTAAAGTCTATTATTTGCTGTTTATCAACCATAATAGGGCGTTTTGCCCCTTCCGGTTTTTCCTTTACTGAATATTCAATAGTAAAGTTATTTTTATTTAATTGCTGCAAAGTTCCTTGAACCTTTTTGCCGTTTAGTAAAAGCACCTCGACCGTTTTGCCTATTGCTTTTTGATATTGCTCAAACACTTTAAATGCCACCCCTATTCCGGGTGAAGAAACTTCAAGGGCAAAATCCTCAACTTCTCTATCAAACGAATGTTCAACATGGCGGCTGATTCCAACGCAGGTATCAATGCTAACCCCTGTTGGAGAATCGACTGAAATAATAATATTGTTAAAAGAATCAATCTTGATTTCAACCAAAAAAAGGTCGGTATCCTCAATTTTTTCTTTAACTAACACCTCTATTGTTGCCTTGTCGATCATAAAAATTTACTCCAATAAAACAGGGGACTTTAGTCCCCCTATTTTTCTTTTCCCCTCAATAATTTGCTGCAAAAGTAGAAAGAAATATCAGAATACCAAAACATTGTGCCCAAAATTAATGGCTTTAAGGGATTTGCGGTTATAAACAACAAAAAAAACAACTATTTTTGCTTTGTTTGTGTTAATTGGGAGTTTATTCTAATTTCGTGCTAAATAGTGTTTACACAAAAACTCTACAAAATTATAAATGTTTCTTTTGGCGATATTTTTACTTTTCTCAATGAGTTGATACACAGGCATCAATTCATCTCAAAAAATAAAAATCTCATCCAAAATATTCCATTTCGTAAAAATTGACAGTTTTCGCGCAAGCACTAAATAGTGTTTGCAAGCTAAAATTATAACAACATGCAAAATGATAAAAAAGCGTAAAATATTAAACGATCCTGTTTACGGGTTTATCAACTTTCCGGACAGCAGGATTTTTGAAATTGTTGAACACCCGTGGTTTCAACGGTTGCGAAGAATAAAACAGTTGGGGTTAACAGGGCTGGTTTATCCGGGTGCCCAACATACAAGGTTTCATCATACATTGGGAGCAACTCATTTAATGAATTTGGCAATTAACGTGCTTAAATCAAAAGGAAATAAAATTACCGACGAAGAAGCTGAAGGGGCTTATTTGGCAATTCTTTTGCACGACATGGGACATGGTCCTTTTTCACATTCGCTTGAGTATCAAATTGTAAATGCAAGCCATGAGGAGTTATCATTACTGTTTATGCAAAAACTGAATGAGGAGTTTAACGGCATTTTAAGCCTGTCTATCGAAATATTTAAAGGCACATACCACAAGCGCTTTTTACACCAATTGGTGTCGAGCCAATTAGACGTTGACCGCTTGGACTATTTGCGGCGCGACAGCTTTTTTACAGGAGTTTCTGAAGGGATGGTAAGCTCTGACAGGATTATAAAAATGCTTGATGTAGCAAATGACAAACTTATTGTTGAAAAAAAAGGCATTTACTCTATCGAGAATTTTATTATTGCCCGCCGGTTAATGTATTGGCAGGTTTATTTACATAAAACGGTGCATGCCGTTGAGCAAATGCTACTGAGTATTTTAAAACGAGCCAAATATTTAGCCTTAAACGGCGAAACGCTTTTTGCATCGCCCCCGTTTAAATATTTTTTATATAACGACATAACGTTAAACGATTTTATTAACGACGAAAAAAAATTTGAGGGGAACAGCATCCTTGAAACATTTGCATTGCTTGACGACAACGATTTAATATCGGCAATAAAAATATGGACTAAGCATCCTGATAAAGTTTTATCGCTGTTATGTAGCAATTTTATAAATAGAAGGTTGTTTAGGAATATAATACAAGATTCGCCGTTCAACAAGGGTTTGATTGAAGATATAAAAAAGAAAACCGCTGCAAAATTATCACTCCCAATTAGCGAGATGGAGTACTTTGTTATGTCGGATACTATTGAAAATAGTGCTTACAAGCAGGAGACTGATAAAATTTTAATTAAAGAGAACGATGGCACAATTACAGATATTATAAATGTGGCCGACATGCTGAATATTAAAGCCCTTTCGAGCACTGTAAGCAAATTTTATTTGTGCTACCCAAAAGAGGTAATAGCATAAAACAGAGGGTTGCCCAAACATATCAGGCTTATAATCAGACATATTCAGTTTATGACTTAATATATCAATGAATACTAACCTGATTAATTCATTGGAATTGCCCATATAGTTATGATTGATAACAAAAGTATGAGATTAACACCCTGATTCATCAGGATGAGTATAACAAAATGGCTATACCCATCTTACTTTTTAACACCCAATTAAAATTAGGTGTTAATCTCATAATTTCTATAAAATTATACCTTATGTCATATTTATGTGGGCAATTCTATAATTCATTACATATCCTGAATATTTCGGAAAATTTTGTCATTTGGTTGACAGTTATTAAATTATTAGCAGTTTATATGATATTTTGCAAACAAATACTCTTTTTTATTTAATATGCTTATTTTCAATAATATAAAGAATTTTAATAATTAATTTTCCGTAAAT
>CAYQPP010000078.1:0-13564 GCA_964419235.1 uncultured Bacteroidales bacterium | reverse complement strand
ATTCTCATAATATCACGATATTTGACTAAAGCATAGTTTTAATTTATAGAAATTAATTCGATGTCGAAAATAAGAGTACTATAAGGTTCAATAGGCCCGCCCGGATGAGGGTTTGCCCCGTATGCTAAATCCTCAGGTACATAAAGGCGCCATTTTGAGCCCATGTTCATTAATTGTAAAGCTTCAACCCAGCCTTTTATTACTCCATTTACCGGAAAAGTAGCAGGTTCGCCTCTATCAACTGAGCTGTCGAAAACCGTGCCGTTAATTAGTGTACCATGGTAGTGGGTGGTTACCTTGTCGGCAGCTTTGGGTTTAACCCCGGTGCCTTCGGTAATTACCTCATACTGCAACCCGCTTGGCAAGGTGGTTACCTCTTTGCGTTTTGCGTTTTCGGCCAAAAATTCTTTACCCTTGGCAATATTCCCCTCAAATTGCTTCTCTTGCAACTCTTTAAAATATTTTTGCAATATTGCCTGTACCTGATCTTCTTGAATTTCTAACTTATTGTTCGACAGATAGTCGTTTATACCTTTTGCCAACAAGCTTGAATCTATTTCATTCATGCCTTGTTGTTTCATGTTTTGCGCAATGTTAATGCCAAAACAGTAGCTTACATTTTCTAATTCGTTTTTATACATATTTTTAATTTTTTGCAAACATAGTAAAATAAATAAAAAAGCCTGTTAGGTTTTTAAATACCAACAGGCTTTTTTTTAATAAAGTTTAAAGAATTGCTAACTATTTGCAATTGCGTTTACCAGCCCTTTATGTTTAATTATATCCATTAGTTTGTCGGGCAGTGGTGCTATTTTAAATGTTTTATTGTTGAGTTTTATTTCGCCGGCCAAAAAATCGGCTTTTATTTTGTCGCCTGATTTGTAGGCGTTGACAATATCGGCATTAACAATCAATAATAATCCTTGGTTAATACACGAGCGGTAAAAAATACGATTTACAGATTTAACTATTACTGCTTGTACTCCTGCATGGGCTAAGCCAACAGCAGGGTGCTCGCGTGAGCTTCCACACCCAAAATTATCGCCCGACACAATAATATCCCCTTTTGACACATTGTCTGAGAAATTGTCGTCGAACCCTTTAAAAAGGTGAGGCAAAATTGAAGGCGCGTCAGAGCTTAATACGCTATAAGTAAGGTTTCCGGCAAACATTTGGTCGGTATTAAGATTGTCCACGTCGGCATAATTCCAAACGCCGTTTTGTTTGCGGTTTTCGTTTGCCGAAATTTCAAGTGTTGAGCTTTGCTCTTTTGCATATGAAAATTTCTCGTCTTTTGGTGTTGTGCGTGGGTCGGTAATTTCGCCTTTAACCGCCGATAGCGCAACACAAGCCGGTGATGCTAAAAATATACGGGCCTCTTTATTGCCCATACGCCCTTTAAAATTGCGGTTGGCGGTTGAAATAACCGTGGTTCCGTCGGCAGGTATCCCTTGTCCTGTACCCAAGCATGGTCCGCATGATGCTCCCAAAATATTTGCGCCTGCCTTTATCAATGTGGTAATAATCCCCTCTTCAATGGCTTGAAGGTAAATATCTTTTGATGCAGGGGCAATTAATAGTTGTACATGCGGAGGAACTGTCCTGCCATCGAGCACTTTGGCAGCAATGCGCAAATCTTCAAGTCTTCCGTTTGTGCAAGTGCCTATTAATGCTTGCTGAATTTTTGTGCCTTTTACTTCGGCAACGGCTTTTACGTTATCAACATGGTGGGGTGCTGCCACTAAAGGATAAACATCATTCAGGTCAATTTCAATCTCTTTTGCGTAAACAGCATTGTCGTCGGCCCAAACACCATCTTTCATCTGTAAGCCAAGAAAATCGGACAATATTTTATCGGGAGGGAAAACAGCATTTTTTGCACCCATCTCTGAGGCAAGGTTGGCAATTGTCATGCGATCCGATATTGAGAGTGTGCCAACTCCGTCGCCGTGATATTCGATACTCATATAATTTGCGCCGTCGCTGCCAATCATGCCAATAATCCAAAGCGAGATGTCTTTGGCATAAACCCCTTGGTTAAGCTTGCCGTTTAGGGTTATTTTTAGTGTTTCGGGAACGCGGAACCAAGTCTCGCCGCGTCGCCATATACCTGCCGATTCGGTTCGGTCAATTCCGGCTGCCATGGCATTAAAAGCCCCGGCCGTACAGGTGTGGCTGTCGCTGCCTACAATTACCATTCCGGGACGGGCGTGGTTGGCCATCAGCTGGTGGCAAATACCGCTTCCGGCATCGTAAAACTTATTTATATGCTGGGTTTTTACAAAATTACGGATGGTTTGATATTGGTTGGCAAGCTTGGCGTTGGTAGGAGGGGCGTTGTGGTCTAAAACCACCAATAATTGGTTGGGGTCAATCACTTTTTTACCACCCATTTTATTAAACGTGCCCTCAATGCTTGATGTGTTGTCGTGGGTTAAAATCAAATCGGGTTTATGAAATACAATGCTACCGGTTGATGCCCCAAATATTTTTTCAACAAAAGTTTTTCCCATAGTAGTAGTTTTTACTGTGTTGTTATTTGTTTTGTGCCAATACTGAATGTTTTTATGTACCCGCTAAAGCGAGATGGATTTTAGTAGAATGTTAACATTCAACACTTAGTTATTTTGGCATAAATTCTAATAATTATTGAATAATTTTGCTAAATTATTTATGGAATTACTTCCTTAAATATAATATAACAATTAATTAAGATATGAGATTAACACCCAATTTTAATTGGGTGAAAAAGAGTAAGACATCCCCCTCTTCCTGAAATTGTGTTCGCTATAAGCGAACACAATTTCAGGGGAAGTATAGTTATTTTGTCATACCCACCCTGATGAATCAGGGTGTTAATCTCATACTTCTATATTAATCATAACTATATGAGCAATTCCAATTATTTATATCTAATATATAGATTACTATTGTTTTATATCTTTTTATTGTTTAATAGCTGATAGCATTTATAATTTTGTTCTACCCATAAAATCTGTCTCGCTTTAGCGGAGCTTGGCAGAACCGGTTTTTAATGAATTAAAATAACCCCCCATTCTGATAAATCTCTAATTGAACTTCAGAAAAAGGCTTGGCTTCGATAGTTTTGTTGTTTTTTAAGTTTGTTATGCTGCCGGTTTTAAAATCAACCTTAATTCTGTCGCCATTTTCAATATCTAAACCATCAAGTGTGTTGTATGTAACTATCGGGAATGCGGCATTAATGGCGTTGCGTTCGTAAATGGCTCCGTAACTTTCGGCTAAAATAGCATTTATGCCCAATGCCTTAAAGCAGTCAACGGCTTGTTGGCGAGAGCTTCCCGAACCAAAATTCTTTTGAACGATTACAATGTCGCCAGATTTGGCTTTTTTTGAAAAATCTTCATACCCTTTCAGGTTATCGAACGTGTATTGTCCCATTTCGTTAATATCGGTAATTGACAGATATCTGTTGTGGAAAATCATGTCGGTATCAATATTATCCTCTTTAATATACCAAACGTTGCCTTCAACAACGGTAGGCTTGTCTTCAACTTCTGTTTTTTGTTCTCGAACTTCCGATAGTTTTTCAGATATATTGTCGGGTATTTTAAATAATACAGGCTCATCGGGTATATTGTCGGGGGTGGTAATAATTCCGGCTACAGCCGATGCTGCAACAACGGCAGGGCTTGCGAGAAATACTTCGCCTTTTCCCTGTTTGCCGGGGAAATTACGGTTTCCGGTGCTTATGGTAACTTCGCCTTTTCCGTTTTGCCCAACCTGACCGGCTGCACATCCGGCACAACCTGCGTTTGACAATAGTGCGCCGGCATTTTTAAATATCTGTACCAATCCTTCATCTAAGCATTGCTGCCAAACTTCATTTGTTCCGGGTACAATTTTCAGCACCACGCCGGGGGCAACTTGTTTGCCTTCGAGCACATTTGCCGCCGCACGCATATCCATAATACGCCCGTTTGTACAGCTGCCAATAAAAGCTGAGTCGATTTTTGTACCCATTACTGTTTTTACCGATACGGTATCGTGTGGCGCACCGGGGCGCGATGTCATTGGTTTGAAATCAGACATGTCTATATCGTAAACATGGGCATATTGTGCGTCGGCATCGGCTTTAATAAGCTCTAACTTTCTTCCGGTACGCTCTTGGCAGTAATCCATTACCAGCTTGTTGGGTTCAAAAAGGATAATAATACACCCCATTTCGGTTGCCATTGATGCTATTGTAATTCTTTCGTCGAGCGTAAAGCGGTTTACAGCTTTGCCGTATATCTCAACCGAGTAGCCCAATAGTGTGTTTGCGCCAAAATGGTTTAGCAGGTTTAATGCAATATCTTTTGCCCTTACATCTTCGGGCCATTCGCCGTTAAGGTTTATTTTTACCGATTCGGGCACTTTAAACCAAACTTTTCCTTTGTTCCAAGCTACTGCAATATCTTGGTCGCCCATACCTTGTCCAAAAGCACCTATCGAGCCCAAAATATTTGCATGCGAATCGGTAGTTACGGCTGTTGAGCCCGGCCATGCCAAACCGTCTTGAATCATTATATGTGTTCCAATGCCTTGGTCAATATCATATACTTTAATGCCATGCTCGCGCGCATAAATACGGCAAATATGTTGGTTTACGGCATATTTTTGATCGGACCCTGTGGGGTTGCAATCAAATGTAAAAACGGTTTTTGCAGGGTCGTCAATGCTTAGGTTATGATCTTTTAAGTTTTTTACCACGTTGGCACCGCCAAAGTCGCGTGCTGCGCGTGCATCTATTTCAATATCTACAATATCACCCGGTTTTACAATATTATTTTTTGAATGGTTTGAGATAATTTTTTCAATTAGTGTCATAGTAATTAAGGTTAGTATTAAACAAAATTTTAACCTGCATAATGCAGAGCCTATTCCGTATTTACGGAAAATTAATTATTGAAATCATTTATATCATTAAGAATAAATACGATAAATCAAAATAGAGTATTTATTTGCAAAATATTACTTAAACTGTAACCTGCTAATAATTAACAACTGTCAACCAAACGACAAAGTTTCCCGAAATAAATTCGGGATATGTAATGAATTAATCAGGTTAAAGAACAAAATAACTAATTATTCATTATTAAGTAGTTATAATTGAGATAAAAAATATATTTTTTCTGTAAAAAATGAAGGTAAAATTAACATTTATAATACTTTTGCATTCGAAAAAAATGTGTTATATAATATAATTCTTAAACAATATTTATGTTGAAATTAACAAAGATTGTTGCAACAATATCTGATAAGAAATGCGATGTTAAATTTCTTACAAACCTTTATGAGGCAGGCATGAACGTGGTTAGGTTAAATACCGCACATCAAGGTTATGATGACACTTTGCATGTTATAGAGAATGTTAGGAAAGTATCGAATAAAATAGCATTATTGTTAGATACAAAAGGGCCGGAGATTAGGACTACCGATATGGCTGAAAAGATAGTGGTTGGCGAGGGTGATATCGTGAAATTTAAAGGCGACCCCGAAAAAGTTTCAACAAAGCAGATGGTGTATGTTAATTACAGCGGGTTTGTTGATGATGTGCCTGTTGATAGCCGTATTCTTATTGATGATGGCGAGATTGAACTTTGTGTAATAGAAAAAAAATCGGATTATTTGGTTTGCGAGGTAAAAAACTCGGGGGTAATTGAAGGAAAAAAGAGCATAAACATTCCGTCGGTTCATATTAATTTACCATCGCTTTCGGACAAGGATAGGGGGTATGTGAAATTTGCCATAGACAACGGCCTTGATTTTATAGCCCATTCGTTTGTGCGGAATAAGGAGGATGTTTTGGCTATTCAGGAGATTTTGGATAAGCATAACAGTAAGATTAAGATTATTGCAAAAATTGAGAACCAAGACGGCATCGACAATATTGATGAGATTTTGGATTATGCATTTGGTATAATGATTGCACGTGGCGATTTGGCTATTGAGGTGCCAAGAGAAAAAATACCGTTTATTCAAAAGCAGTTGATAAAAAAATGCGCAATGCGCCGCAAGCCTGTTATTGTTGCTACGCAAATGCTACATTCAATGATTAAAAACCCGAGGCCAACACGCGCCGAGGTTACCGATATTGCCACCGCTATTTTTGACGGAACGGATTCTATAATGCTTAGTGGCGAAACGGCTTATGGCAATTACCCTGTTGAAGCAGTTAAGACAATGACAAAAATTGCTGTTGAGATAGAAAAAGATAAGGAGCCGTTTGTTGATATGGGATACGCCGTGTTAACCAATGATGTGTCGGCTTATTTGAGCAAGGTTGCCGCAAAATCGTCGATTAGGATGAATGCAAAGGTTATTATTGCCGATACAACCACAGGCCGCACGGTTAGAAATATAACAGGTTTTAGGTGTAAGGTGCCGGTATATGCAATGGCTTATAATGAGAGGGCCATGCGCGAGCTTGCTTTGTCGTATGGGGTTTGTGCCGATTTTATAGAGCTGCAAGACAACACCGATGCTTTTTTGCATTATAGTGCATCAAAATTGGTTAGCGAAAAGGTAATTAATAAAGATGACAGGATTGTTTTTTTGGCAGGTAACTTCGGTAAAAACCGCGGGGCAAATTTTGTTCAAATACTTGAGGCCAGCGAAATAATGAATAGCGAGAAGTAATGGGTTTAACCGTCATTAAAAATAGACTCTGTTATAATATTTTGTAATATTGCAACAAATAATATAATATGAACAACACCTGTCTTTTATCAACGGCTTACTGGGCTCCTATACAGTATTTCACAAAAACTATTCTATTCAATAATATATTAATTGAGCAATATGAAACATACCCGAGGCAAACTTACCGCAACCGCATGATGATTTATGGTGCCAATGGTGTGCAGTCGTTGCAAGTGCCTGTTGTTAAAGGTTCGTTTAAAAAAATATTGGTTAAGGATATTAAAATCTCATACGATACAAACTGGCAAAAAAACCATTTTAAAACCATTGAATCGGCATATAGGTCGTCGCCGTTTTATGAGTACTATATTGATGACGTTGTGCATATTTACGAAAATAGGTTTAAGTATTTAATAGAGCTGAACCAAAATATTACAGAAGCGGTATTGTCGATGCTTGAAACCGAGGCAAAAATAAGCTTTACGGATAAATTTGAGTTGCATCCTGACATTACCGATTTACGAAACGCTATTCACCCCAAAAAAGGGAAACAGGCTTTTGACCCTTTGTTTAAACCTGTTGAATATATCCAAGGTTTTGAACAGCGGCACGGGTTTATGTCTAATCTGTCAATTATCGATCTAATTTTTAACACAGGCGCCGAGGCGGCAGGTATATTAAAAAAATGTATTGATAATGGTGGTGTTTAAATATAAAATAAAGCTAAAGAATATACTCTTTTTTGTTGTTATGGTTATTCATTTTAGTGCAACCGGACAAAAAAATGATTTCCCGTATAAGTTTAATAAATCAGACTATTATATTTTGCCTGCTGCCGTGGCTTTTGAATTGTCGTCAAAGCTAATATATAATGATGAAGCTATTTCAAAACAAACCATTGCGGGTTTAAACAGGACAGCCATAAACGGTTTTGATATTGGTGCCACCTACAATTGGGATATCGGAATTGACAAAACAAGCGATATTTTAACTGCTGCTGCATTAGCTGCGCCGTTAATGCTTGCTATACCGTTAATACATAATAATAACAATAGGGGTTTGTTGGTTTATAGCGTAATGTATTCTGAGGCAATTATGCTTACGGTTGCTACGGCAAGCTTAACAAAAAGCTTAAGCAACAGGTATAGGCCATACCTTTACAATACTAATTTGTCGGTTGACGATAGGCACGAGTTGGCTTATGACGGCGACTATAACAACTCTTTTTTTTCGCGGCATACGGCTTTGGCATTTTGTTCGGCCACATTTTTATCAAAAACATTTACTGATATTTACGGAAAATCGGCATTGGGCACAACAATAATTGTGAGTAGCCATTTGTTGGCCGGAACGGTTGGGTTTATGCGTTATCAATCGGGGCAGCATTTTCCTACCGATATTATTGCAGGGGCATTGGTTGGCAGTGGTATTGGGTTGTTAGTGCCTTATTTGCATAAATTGGCAAATAAAAATATTTCGGCGTGTATTTTACCCGGTTATGCAACAATTACAATACGTTTATAAAAAAAGCCGCCCCGCAAAGCAAGGCAGCATTTTATTTTTATCTAACAGGCAACTTTTGTAAAATTGCACATTATTTTATAAGGTGTTTTTAAAGGGCTTCAAGTTCAGTCTTTGTTTTTGCCGCTTTATCATTCATTTTTAAATTGGTATAGATATTCCCGAGCGCTTTTAGTGTTTTTTCGTTTTTGTTATTGAAGTCGTATGATTTTTCAATAAGCGGAAGTGCTTTTTTGAATTCCTCATCGGCTTTTGCATATTCTGCCAAAAATTTATCGGGGTCGCTTTCGTTCAAACCGCTTTCGTTGGCAGCTTTTTTTATGCTGTTTCCTGCTTTATAAAACCCCAAGCCTTTTTTTAGATAAGCTTTTGATGCGTAGTCTTTAAGTTTTGCATCATCGGCATATTTTTCTAACCCTTTGGTGCAAGTCTCAATCATGTTATCAATATCACCCTGTTTGTATTGAATAACTGCTACCATTTGGTATGGTTTCGACTCTTTATATCCTAACTCCATTGATTTTTGGAAATAGGGTAGGGCATCACTATATTTTTTTGCTTTATAGGCACAATAACCTGCGTTGTAAGTTAGCGCCTCATCAACTGTTCCTTCTGTGTCGAGTAATTTAAGGGCTTTGGCGTATGCATCAAATGCTCCTGCATAGTCTTTGGCTTTGTAGGCTGCATTACCCTCGTTTTTTAATGTGTTGGCATCTTTTTCTTGAGCAAAGGTGCTTACCGAAAATCCAATTAATAAAGCTAATAGTACGTTTTTCATGTGAAATAATTTTTTGTTATTGATTGATAATAATTAAATAGTATAAATTTTTATAATGTAATTTTTTAAAAATCAGCCTCAAAAGTATAAATATTGAAAAAAAAAACAATATTATTCTATGTAAATATGTAACTTTTTACATATTTAATAGGTTTGTACATGCAAAATAAGTTTTATGCATTACTAAAAGAAAGGGGTAAAACCATATGGCGACCCAACTCCAAAGCCAGAATAGCTTCTGTTATAGCCGTATTGAGGACGATCGGAGAATTGCATTTGAGCATTTATTGTAAAGTGGGGAGTAACATTGTAATTTATGCCAACCGAAACATCTTTGTACTGTTTTTGAAGGGTAGGAGTACCTGGCGAATTTATCATTGCATCTTCAAGCAGTATTGTGGCATTAACGTTAACTTTTGAATTTAATTTGTAAATGCCTGAGGCATAGGTGTAAAATGATGTTTGTGATGCATTAATAAATTCTTTACCCAACTCATTGTTATAAATAGGTATGTTGTTCATTTGCGTATATGATACCCCAACCCCAACAACCAATGATAGCTTTTTTGTTAAATTGATTTTTGCGTTGGGCGAAAAGTGGTTCGATAAGTAATAAGAGTTGTTGAACGATGTGCCAACTTGCGAGCCTACATTAAAAGAGTAATCGGCAGCGCCCAACCCGTTTGAAAAAGCACTGTTTTTTTTGGTTTGTGTGCTATTTTGAGCCATTAATGCAATGCTTGCAAAACTTAAAATGATAAATAAGGTATATTTTGCCATGTTTTTATTGTATTGGTTTTTGTTTGTATGCAAATTAAATGCCAACAATTACATTTCTTATACTATCAACCGAATTACATAAATTACTAAACACCTCATCAGAAATAAATATCTCGGTTTTAGCTTGTAGTGTGGTAATTTTTGATTCTTGGTTTGTAATGGGTTCAACTTTTGAGGTTACTACCCTAATTTGGTCATAAATACTGCTTATCTCTTTTATCATCTCTAAAACATTTTGAATATCAGTATTTTCGCTATACTCTTCAAGTAGGTTTTTTAAAGTAATAAGTGATAATTTTTGATCGACAATGCGGTCAATCAATTCGCTGTTGTTTGGCGATGCTTTGGTTAAGCTTGTGGCAATATACAGTCCTTCGAGCCAGCCTCCGGTAATAATTAATGCGGCAATTTCAGGTCTTCCGGCCTCTTTTAAATAGGTATTGCTATTCATAAAACCATCAGTAATAATTACCATTGTTGAGTCGCGGTTGTTGACGTTTTTTTCAAGGCGTTTAACAAAATTGGCATCTAAAAAATCTAATATGCCCATATCATCGGCAAGTTTTTTTGATATAGCCATGTATTGAATTGCAATTTGTGTTTGCGAAAAAAGGCTTGCATAACTTAAGTCGGCTCCGTAAACACCAAAATTCAGTGCTTTGTCGCGGGTTGTTGTATAGTTTTGTGCATTATCAACAGAGTTTAATAAATTCTCGTCGAAAGATGTGCCTGCTCTTTTTATTAGCATAGCTGTTTCAATTGGCGATGGCAATGCATAAAAAACCTGTTTTGCTTTGTTCAAATTTTCCACCAATTCATCATCTACTTCAAGCTCTTTATCAATTTTGGTTTTTAAGTCAGAATTTGTTGTTTTGTTTTGATTGCATGATACCGTTATGATTGAAAAAAATACTAACCCAATAAAATATAGTTTTTTTGCCATAATAATTAGTTTTTAAATATAGAATGCATAAAAGTAAACAATTTAATATCAAATGTCAAGGTAATAAAATGTTAAGCAGGTGTTTTGCCTGTTATTGGCAAATTTAACATAAAAGGTTTGTGTTTGTGAAATTTACAGCAAAATAATTATTCTGTAATATACTGTTAATCAGAAAAATGGCATTGTTTTTTTTAATTGATTAATAGTTGAATTGATAAAACACCCTATTTTTTTGTTTGGGTATTTGGGTTAAAAAAGTATTTTAAACAAATTTTAGGGTTATTGTTTTTAATTATGTAGGTATATTTACCATTATTTATTAATCTAAATTTTTTTATATGACTGGCTTAATAAAGAAAGCATTTATTGGTTTACTGTTTATTGGCTTTGTGTTTTCGGCAATAGCCCAAACAAATGAAAGTGGCAGTATTGATTCTATAAAATTTATACCGGTTTCAAAAATACCCGACTATCAGATAAAGGCAGAAAATAAATTTTTTGAGGTTAATAAGTTTATTTCAGAGGTTACAAATTTATCGGAATGGCAAGAGAAGATAACCGATTTAGAAAATGAGATAAAAAACATAGAGCATATTGTTGATAGTATAAATATTAGCACATTAACAACCGAACAGCTTCAAAAATGGAATAGGGTTTGGAGAGATATCGAGGTTAGGATTAAAACTATTTATGATCCTGTTGATGCAAAAATTGGCGTGTTTGAGGGGTATTATAACGAGGTTGATGCTTTATACCATTTATGGCTTGAAACAATAATTGTTATTAAAAACAAAGATTTGCCCGATGATTTAAAGAAAAGTACTGCTGAAATAAAGCTCAATGCAAGGAATCTTAGAAATAAAATTAAGGAGGAGGAGGGTAAATATATATCGTTAAAACATGATTGCAATATACTTTTTAACAAAGTAATTATTGAAAAGAGGGCATTGGCCAAAGCGCGCGAAGATATTGTAAAAAACCTATTGATTGCCGAGCAGCCTGTAATATGGAAATCCATAAGTATTTATTATAACGACACTATTGTAAAAGTGCATAATACGCAACTGGCTAATACCAAGGGTAATGCAGAGAGTTTTTTAAAATCAGATCCGTCGTTTGTTTATTCAGCCTTGTTTATTTTTGTTGTATTTCTAACCTTAATAATTTTTATAAAAAAGAATTTGAATATCGACGATTATAAAGATAAAGGCATTACAAGCAATGCTGCCCAACTATTATTAAACAGGCCTGTTATTTTTTCATTGGTGTTGACTTGGCTGTCGCTGTCGATATTTTTTTACTTGCCAGTAGAAATACGTAGTGCCATTTCAATTTTAATGTTAGTGCCGGTTCTGTTTCTGCTTAAGCGTCTTTTTGGTAAACAGAGTATTGCAATTGTTGTGCTTTTTATAACATATTATCTGTTTAGCACTACAAAATTTTTATTTTATGAATATATGTTATTGTCGAGGCTTAGTTATTTGTTATTGGCAATGTTTTCGGTTATAATAGTATGGCATATAATAAAGCAGAAAATATTTTTCTTGAAGTTTAAAAAATGGGGTTGGTTTATCCGCTTGGTTTTTCATGTTGTACTTGTGATTTTTGCCGTGTCGGCAATTTTTTACATTACCGGAAATGTAACATTGGCAACAATGCTACTGTTTGGCGCAATAGGAATGGTATTGGCAGGAATAATTATTTATGCAGCTTATGAGCTGCTTTACTCTTTGGTTATACTGCTATTAGAAAATAAATTTTTCCAAAAATCGCATGTAATACGAAACCACATAAACACTATACAGGTTAGCATAAGAAAAATAATAACAGTTCTGTTGTTTTTTAACTGGATAACAATAACATTAGGCGATTTTGGAATAAAAAGCGAAGTTTTTTTGGCTTTAAAAGAGGTGTATATGCATCAATTTAAAATTGGCAGTACCTCTTTTGGTTTAAATAATATTGTATCGTTTATCCTTGTTATTTATATATCTATTATAATATCGCGAATATTGCTTGTGGTTTTAAAAGAGGAGGTGTTTGTGCGCAGCAAAACCGACAAAGGCGTATCAAGCACTATTGTATTGTTGTTAAGGTATTCAATAATAAGTTTGGGTTTTATTTTTGCCTTGGCTGCTGCCGGAATTGAATTAGCAAATATTTCAATATTAATAGGTGCGTTAGGCGTTGGTATAGGTTTTGGGTTGCAAGACATTTTCAACAACCTTATTTCGGGTATTATACTTGCCATTGAGCGTCCGATAAAAGTTGACGATATTATACAGGTGGGCGATCTTACCGGTATCGTAAAAGATATTGGTTTCCGCTCAAGCAAAGTGCGCACATACGATGGCTCAGAGGTTATTGTGCCTAATGGCGATATTGTCTCAAACCAAATGATTAACTGGACATTATCGGACAGAAAGCGGAGGTTGAAGATAGATTTAGGAGTATCGTACGATTCAGACCCCGAAGAGATTATTGAAATACTTAAGGAGATTACCGATAACCACCCTAATGTAGAACAGAACCCTGCACCGCGACCGCGCTTTTTGGGGTTTGGCGACAGTACTCTCGATTTTCAGCTGCTATTTTGGATAGCAGATTATGAAAACAGTTTTGGTATGGGTACTGAAATTACGCTCGATTTGTATAAAAAGCTTAAAGAGAGGGGAATAAGAATTCCTTACCCAAAACAGGATATCAGAATAATTAGGGATGAGTAAATATAAAGGATAAAACAGTTCTTCACTGTTGTTTGTTGACGGTGCGTTTTAATGGATATGTTTTTTAGACATAAGATAATATGTATGAGTCGCCGCTCTTTGGGCGGTGGCAGTTTATTTGTTGTGAAAAGAACCGGTTACAAGCCGGTAATT
>CAYQPP010000077.1:0-13581 GCA_964419235.1 uncultured Bacteroidales bacterium | reverse complement strand
CTGTATCGGAATTGTCATATACTAACGTAAATGTTCCTGTTGCCGATATTTTGGTTAGGTTATCTCCTGTTGTGCCTGTATAAAGGGTGCCGTTATTATCGGTTATGGTTAAAGCATCGCTTGCGGCTAAGGTTGTAATGTCAATTGTTATTTCAATACTTGTGGTATTGGATATTGTTACGGTAAGCGTATAGGTGTCGTTGTCGGGCAATGGCGAAATGCCTGTTATATTAGTGCCGGTAATATTTTCAGATGTTGAAGGAGATGTTATGCTACCTGTGCAGGTAGAAGCGCTTTCAGGATGATCGGCAGCTTTAATTTGTGTCGAATAAATAGAAAGAAAAGAAAATACCAGTGCGAATACGTATAGCTTTTTCATAGTGCATAAAATTTTGCAAAATATACAAAATTTTGTGCAGTTTTTCAAGATATGCAACCGCTTTATTATAAGAATTTTATTGTGTGCTGTTTTGGTTTGAGGAGTGTGCTAAAAAGAGAGGTTAAAGTATTATTTAAATTCAGATTTAATAATTGAAATCATGCTGTTGTTTTTGAAATATGTTGTTGCTTCAACAACAAATCTTTCATTGTCGGAGGTTAAAATTTTAACTCCATATTCATCGTCATCGCCGCCAATTTTTATTTCAGATAACTTATTGCCAAGCATATCTGTTTTTATTACCCATATATCGGATGTGCCTAATTGTGTATTTTCATTTGAGCCTGTTACCAAAATACTGTTTTCATCTGATATTGTGATATATGATAGGATATCATTTCCGTTTTCGCCAAATTCTTTTCTCCAAATATATTCATAGCTGTTTTCGGCATCTTTGAGTTTGGCAATAAAACCATCGGTATTTCCATTTGAGCCGTTAAATACTTTTCCGCAAACATAGGTGTCTCCATTTTTGTCTTGTGTTATACCTATTATTTGGTCTTTTTCTTCTCCCATAGGTATAGTTCCTACGCTTGTTCCATCGGGGTTTAGTATAAATATTTTTGATTTTTTATCGTAAATGGTTGCATAAAAACCTTCGTTGTTTGATTTTTTGCATATTTGGAACAAATTGCTACTTGGGGTTTTGCTTGTGCTAAAGGGTATTATTTCGCCTTGGGGGTTTAAGCGGTAAAACAGGCTCATGTGCGAGCCGGTTTGGTTTAATGTGTCTTGCGAGGCTGATATTGAGAATCCACCGTCATTTAATTCTGCTATGCATTTTCCAAATTCGGAATGTGAGTGGTTGAAGGTGTTTTCAGAGATTACTCCGCCATTTTGGTCAACTATTAAGAGGTATGCATCATAAAAAAGCGTGTCGTTATCCATTTCAACAGAGCCGATAATTGCAAAGCCTTTTTGTTTTTCGAGTTTAATTATTTGGTTGCCTTGTGTCTGTTTTTCATTATATGAATAGGTTTTTTCCCAAATCCTATTTCCAAAATCATTGGTTTTTGATAATGAGATAGATATTTTGTTATCTGCATCTTTAACATTCCCGAGGATGAAAAAATTGCCGTTGTCTGATATTATATCGATTGCTTCGTCTTCGTAAGGGCCTCCAAAGCTTTTAATAAATGAGTCTTTTTGAATTGCGCTTGGTTCATCTTTGGTGCACCCTAAAAATGCAAACAAATAAAAAAAGATAAAAATATAATTTATGTATTTATTTGATAACATCATAGTTGGTTTTGTTGTTTGGTTTTTTCTTATGAATATAAAACTCCCTGTTGTAACTTATCATAAAGTAGATATTGTTAACAGTTATATCGTTATCGATAAACCGGTAATTGGTATTTAACCCCTCATGGTCTGTTACTCTTGTATTATTATTTACCACGTTCATTAGCCCAATTTTGTAACGCAAGCTTATTTGTATATTGCTGCGGTTTAAATTAATTTTAGTGCCTGCACCTATGGTACCTGCAAAATTATATTTTTTTCGAATTTCAGGAGTTAATACCTTAGGGGCATCGCCGCTTGCTTGTTCATTGTTATTGTATGTAAATTGACCGGTTATTTTTCCCGATAAAAGTAGTCCGTATGAAAAACCGGCTTCGCCATAAAAGTTGTATTTGTTTTTTTTGTAAAAACAGTATGATGCTAAAACAGGCAATTCAATATAGTTCATACTTTCGGTAATGGTTGTTGCGCCATAGGTGGTGGAGTTTTCTTTTACTTTGTATGAGAGTGCTGCAAAATTTGGCTCAAATGTTATGTCCCAAATATTATTTATATGGTAGTTGGCTTTTAGCCCAAATGAAAATCCTATGCCGTTAGTGTATTTCGGATTTGCAGCTTTAATTTCATTAAAACTAAATGTTTCAATTAAATGCGGTTTGGTAAAGTTTAGCCCACCTATAACCCCGAGCGAAAAAACAGGGGCGGTGCTAAATGAATTAAAGAGCCGTATAAACTCAACAGGGTCAACGGCTTTGTTTGCTTTGTATTCAGGGTCGATTTTGAGTAATCGGAGTATGCTTTTTTCGGCTTGTATTGTATTGTCTTCAAACAGGTTTACAAGTGTAAGTAGCCTAAGTGCCCTTATTTTGTTTTCGCGGTTAAAACCCGATTCGATACAATTAGACAGTAGAGAGGGTATTTTCTCTATTTTACCATCATCGTATAGTTTTTCGGCCTCGTTTAGTTTTAAAATACAATCATCTTGGGCATAAATGCTTTTTACAGAAAAAATAGCAATTATCAGTAATATATATTTAATGTACCGGCTCATAGTCTATTTTATGGTAATTCATTTATTGTTTTTTTATAGTCAATATCTTTTGCTACAAATTGTTGCCACTCTTCAATGGTAAAATTGCGATTTATTTTTTGTTTTACTTTTTCGGTCATTTCAGTATAAACAATAGGCCATTTTCTGATTTTGCCGTCGGCATAAGCCGCAATTAAGTCATTGCCGTTATTTACAAATTTTAGCAGCATAACCCAAGCTGTATTGTCGGTTAGTTTATAAGGCGCAAGGTTAAAATTGGCTGTTAACCATACTAATATTGAACCGTCGTTGCTTGCGCTGGCTAAATATTGTGAGTTTTTATCAAATTGAATATTGTTGATTCGGGCTGAATGTCCTGTAAGGCGGTATAGGAATTCAAAAGTTTTGTTATCAAAAACCAATATGTTGCCGTTTAAATCGCCAATGGCTAAGTATTTATTGTTACTACTTACGGCAATTGCATTAATAGTTGTTTTGCTGGTATTGATAGAGTCTTTTAATGAATTTAAAAGACCCGACTTGCCGTCTGATGAATAATTTAAAGAAAAGCCTTGGAATTTTAAAGGTTCAAAAGAGTCTATTTTATATAATAAACCTTTTTTACAAGTGGCATAATAAATTCCGTTTGCCTCAAAAACTTCTTTTAAGCCTAAGTTATTTTCGATAGTGTTGGTTTTTTTTAATTGTGTATTGTAGGTTATTAAATTGCCTCCGTTATCGAATGCTATTATTGTTTGGTTGTTTTTGAAAATAGCACCATTTACTTTAAAGTTAAAGCTGTGAATTAGTTCAGGTTTAACTTGTTTGTCCGATAGGTTAAATAGAAGCAGGGCACCATTGTTTAGCCCTGATACCATATGAGTGCCATTGGGGTTAAGACTTAATGTACGATTAATATTGTTAGTGTTAAAATAGAGCGATGTGTCTTGGTTGTTGTTCAAATTTAATTTCATTATTTTGCCGTCGCTGCCTGTTGAATAAAAAATATTTGTGTCAGGATAAAAAGCTAATGCTCTAACTTGATATTCGTGAGCTATATAGTCGGTAACTTTGTTTCCATAAAAGTATTTTTGTGAATAATAGAGCCCGTTGTAAATGTCGGGGTCGAATGTGCTACCGTCATAATTTTTATTAAAAAGGTATGCCTGATAGGCTACCAATCCTCTTAATGTTGTGTCAATATCAATTTGCAATGATTTTACTGCCATTGATTGTGAAATACTTAACATTCTAAGTTTTTGAGCTCTCAAACTGGCTTTTTCTGCAATTGTTTGTTGCTTTTTTGCCTCATCGGCACTCTGCTCTGCTATTTTGCGCTGTTGCAAAGCTTCTTTTGATTTTCGGTCGGCTATTTTTCTTTGGTATTGTGCAACTTTTGCACTTTTTTCAGCTTTTTTCTTTTCAATATTAGCCAATTTTTTTTGTTTTAAAGCTTCTTGCTCTTTTTCTAAGGCTATACCTTTTTGTTTTTCGGCCTCTTTTTGCTCTTTATAAGCTTTTTCTTTTTGTTGTTTGGCTACTATTGTCTGTTCTTGTGCATTTTTTGTCTGTTTATCGGCCTCTTGTTTGTTTAAAAAGGCTTGAATCATAAAAATAATTGATATTATTGAAGCTGTTCCTAATACAATTGCAAACATTCGGGTACGCCGTAATGCTCTTTTTTGCTGTTTTATTTTATTCTCTTCTTCAAGCTTAAACTCTTTGTCGCTTGTTTCTAAGTAAACCATTGTGCGCTCAAAGGCAGGGTTGTGCCTTTTTGCCCACGTAAGTGTGGGTTTTTGCTTTTCGTGCCAGCTTAAAGCTAATAACAAATCAGGTGGTCGCCACAAACCGGTTTCTCCAAGTTGGTATTTTTCGGCCGAATCGGCAAGCCTTTTATACATTTGAACTGCCTCATACTCTTCGCTAACCCAAACAATTAGTTTATCCCAAATGCGCATTAAACTTTCATGCGAAATGTCAATAACGGAGTCTGCGGTAAGCTGAATTGGTGGTGGGGGTGAAAGGAATGAACGGCCGGGTAGCCTAAAGTGTTCTACTACTTCGATAACTTTTTCGGGAGTTGTATTTGCAATACTTGCTATTTCGCTTACAGGGGTTGGACGGCGCACTCCGCGGTCGTCGCCTCCTTTTTCGGTAAGTGTTTTAAATATGCTTTGGCAAACCTCTTTTTGTTGTTGTGTTAATTCGTTGTATGCTTCATTGGCATGTTCTGATAGTGCTTTTTCGAGTTTCCCGATATTTTCATAGTCTTTTATGTCAATTGGCTCATCGGTATGCCCTGTTTTTGTCCAAGCATCCCAAGTACGCATAAGTGCGTGTTGTAATATTGGCAGTTGATCGGGGTTGTCGCCAATGTCATTTAGTAGCTGTTGTACCAAAAAGGGTGTCATTTTACCTCCGCCAACTGCAACAGGTCCTTCAATTGCATCGCGAAAATCGTCGCGTGTCATTTGGGGAATCAGGTAATGGCTATCGTTTATTAATTGTGTTAGCTCTTGAAATTGAGCACATTCACCAATAAAATCGGAGCGCATTGTAATTACAATATAAACCGGTATTTCGTTTTGGTTAAGTACTTCGAGCAGTAGTTTTATGTATGCAATAACCTCATTAAATGCTTCTTCGGTATTTACTATTTTCCTAAATCTGAACAGCTCTTCAAATTGGTCTATCAGCAATAGAATATTTTGCGATTCATTTCTTGGTACTTGTTTAAGTACTTCGGTTAAACCGAGTGAGCTGGCTGATAGTGTGGTGTTTATATATTCGCTTTGAAGTTCGTCAATGCTATTGTTATCGGATATGTGGCTAACAAGTGCGTTTGATAGGTTTGAGATTGGGTTTTGCCCCGGGCGGCAGGTAATAATTTTCCAGTCGGCGCCGGCTTGGGTAATAAAACCGCCTTGTAAAATAGGTATTACACCACAATACATGAGTGATGATTTACCACTGCCTGATGTGCCCATTAGGGCTATAAACCTATTTTGTGCTAAAAACTTGAGTACTTCTTGGCTTTGTCCTTCACGTCCAAAAAACAGATGACTTTCGTCGGTAGAAAATGGCCTTAACCCGGGGAAAGGATTAAATATTAGCCCCTTATTTTGTGTTATGTTGTTGGTGTCTTCTACGGCAAAAGGTTTCATAAGTTTTCTGTTATTCAGTAGATATTTATTATGTATGCTCTGTTTTTATGTTCTCGGCTTTAGTATTTTTATATTTAAAGTGTTGTTAATTCTTTTAGTTTGGTTTTATCCAAATTATTGTTTTTTTCAATTATGAAAAAGGTATCTAAGTTATTTTTTTCTGTAATGTTTTTATCAGGGGTTTCGCCACATATGGCTTTAAAACCGAACTGTTTTTTTCTACCCCAGCCGGGCGATTTTTTTATGTCGCTGAGTTTTCTGTTAAGCCACTCTGAATTGCCTGCATTAAATATGACAACAGCTTTGCAGGTAGTTAGTTTTTGTTGGTGGTAGTTCAATAATTCTAATTGGTCTAACTTTATTTGCGATTTGCTGTAAGCAATTTTGTTTTTCTCGAACCATGTAATATAGGGTTGAACATCGTTGTCTTTGCCCGGAGGGTATATCAGATATACTTCATCAACAACTTTATCGGTTTTATCTTTTTTATTTATTGGGTTCGATAGTTCATTTAATTTTTGCAATATAACTTCTTTAAGTTTTTCAACAGGTATTTGAACTAATTCGGCATTCAACAGGCTCAATGTGTCGCTTTTAAATTGAAGTATTTTTTGGTTTAATAGTTCATCGTTTTCTAATTTTTCCGAGGGCACATAAACAATCCGTTGAAGGTGTTTGCCTTTTGGTGTACCGCAAAAATCGGCGGCAATATTGTTTATTTTAAATGATGATGATTTTTTTTCGGGGTAATTTAATAGTGATTTGTGGCTTATAAAATGAATTGACAAATCGGTTGAGCTTAGCATGTCTAAAAAATCATTTTTGTTATCGATAAGCTCTTTTGCTGTTGGGTTTGATATTTTGGGTAATATGTTATAGTCGCGGTGTAACAATTCGCGTGTTATTTTCTGATACTCAATGGTTGTGTTATCGTCTGATGGACCAATATATACTGTTAATGCCTTTTTTTGCTCTTTGGTTTTTACCCTTATAATATGGTATATAATATCATTAACAATTTCAATTATTTTTGTTTTTGTCTCTTTTGGTTTATTCCAATCTTCATTTTCATCGTCAATAAAACTATTACTGCCTATTAATGAAAAAGTTTGAAAATATTGCAAATATTCAGGCAGCTCACTCAGGTTTATATCATCAAGTATTAATATTATTTGGTTATTATTAAACTCTTTTTTTATAAAAAATTCTTTGTTTGTATTGTTTTGAATGACTTGTTCTAATAGTAGTCCGTCAATAAGTATAATCAGAAAGTCGTTATCTGATATTTTAACATTTAGATTATCGATTATATTTACTTTATTTTCAATGTTTTGAACAGATGAAATATATTCAACCGTTGATTTTAACAGTTTGGTTTGTTCGTTGTCAAAACCTTTTAATATGTATGTGTTTATTTTAATATTCATCAAAAAAAGTTAAATTTTAATACCAATTACTATAATGTCATCTACCTGAACCTCTTTGCCTTGCCACCTTTTATTTTCTTCAACTAATAGTTGTTTCTGTTTGTCAAGTGGCTGGTCAGATATGCTTAGCAAATATTCGCGGAAGCGTTTGTACATGTATTTTCTTCCTTTTGGGCCGCCAAACTGGTCGGGGTATCCATCTGAGAATATATAAAGAATGTCACCTTTCTCCAATTTAAGTTTGTGGTTGGTATATTTTCGTTCGGGGTATTCGCTATATGTGCCAATAGCATATTTATCGGCTTTAAGTACTTGCATTTCGCCGTTTCTTACAAGGTAGAGTGGGTTGTATGCTCCGGCAAATTCAACAACCATGTTTTTATAGTCAATTACGCATAGTGCTATATCCATACCATCTTTTACGGCCGAAGAGTTCATTGACTCATCTTTTCGCAACACATTTTCAACACCTTCGCTCAGGGCATCGAGTATTTCGCCGGCATTTTTTGCTTTTACTATGCGTACTGCATATTCAAGCTGGTTGGTTCCAATTATTGACATAAAAGCACCCGGTACTCCGTGTCCGGTACAGTCAACTGCGGCAATTATTGATTTGCCCGGTATTTTGTTAACCCAGTAAAAGTCGCCGCTTACAATATCTTTTGGATGGTAAAGTACAAAGTTGTTGGGTACTAATTTATCAATATGGCTGTTTGCCGGTAGAATTGCGTTTTGGATTCGTTTTGCATATATAATGCTATCGGTAATATGCTTTTTTTGTGCTTGTATCTCTTTGTAGGCATCTTCTAAACTTTCGTTTTTGTCGGCAAGCATATTTCTTTGGTTTTCGATAGCGTCGCGCTGCGATAGTATTTCTTCTTTTTGTTGTTGTATTTCGCGCGTTCTCTCTTCAACTTTTTGTTCCAGTTCGTAATAGTAGCTCTCCAGCTCTTCAATCATTTGGTTGAACTGCTTCGATAGGGTGGTTATTTCGTTATTGCCCATTATCTCTGCACGTTCATTCAGGTGCCCGTGGGTTATTCTATTTACTTTGAAAACAAGTTTTTTTATTGGGTCGGTAATAACTTTTGTTTTAATGTATATGAGTATTATTACCACAATTAAGGTGAGCGAGAATATGCTTATGAATTTTATAAGTTCGTTTCTTAAATAATGGTAATCCGATGTTCTGTTGGATACTATGCGAATAACAGAGCCTTTATAAAGGTCGGTGTTTTTGCGATCCATGTAAATGTACTGGTAGTTTAGCCTTTTTTTGTTAATTGTAGAGTCTATTGAAAGGGTATCGCGTGCCATAAATGCTTGGTTTAACAGCTTTTTTTCTCCTTCGTTGAGTATGGCATTTTTATTGAGTGAAAATGGTTGGTCTGCAATAATAAACAGCTCAACCGACTCGATTGATTCATTTTTTTTGGTAATTTGAGCAGTTGTGTTTCTGATAAAATCGATAATTTCATCGGCTTCGGATGAATATACCCCTATTTGGATAATATATTTGCCATCAACTGTTGGTTGGTAAGTGTATTTTTTTATTCGTTTGGTTTTGTTTTCTATGGCAAACCGCTCGCTATGGAACAACCCTTCATTAAAAATATTTAGCAGTAGGTTTTTATGTTCTTCGCCAAAGCTAAAAAAGTTAAGCAGCATATCGTCTTCAAATGTTGTGTTTACAACAATGCCATCCCTATTTATTATGTAAATATCTTCCATTATAGGGTTCATGCCAAATTTTATCTGTATTTTTTCTAAATCAACTTTTTCTAAGTTTGGGGTATCTGCCAAATAATCTCTAATTTCATTGCTTATTTTCGACATTCTTTCATCTAACCTCAGTTCAACAAGGTTTAGGGCAACGTCGTGAAATTCGAGCACTTTTATTATTTCATCGCCAATAATAAAATTGCGTGCTGTGTTGGCCTCAACCAATATTGCTCGCGTATGGTTAAAATTCAATAGCCCTAAAATTAGTAATGCTAAAATTGGAGGTAGCATTACGTTAAGTATCAGTTGTTTAAATATTGTTGTTCTGCGCTTAGCTGCCATAAGAAAATCTATCATTATATGATTGTATTAATTAATTCTATAACAATTCTATTGTTTGTCAGAAATAGCTTACTCATGCTGTTTTTGCTAATGCCAATAAGATAATCATAACTTACAGAATCATTATCTTCGGAATTAAAAACCTCGTTAATCCATAATTTCATGTCATAGGTTTTTGACAATTCATTTTGGTTTGCAACCAAAAATACAAAATATTTATTTACTTCATCGGTGTTGTTGAAAAATTGTGAATTAACCGATTGTTTAATTTCAATATATTCTGATAATTCCGAAACGGAATTTTTGTCTATTTTTAAATTCTCTAAAAGTATTTCGGCAATACTAAATAGCGATGCAGAGATTTGTGTATTTTTATTTATTTGTTTTAAGTTTTTTAATAAAGCCGGGGCCATTCGTGGTTTTAGTTGTTGGAGTTTTGTTGGTTGTATTTGGTTAGCAGCTATGGCAGCTGTTAATTGCAGTTCGGGAACAGGGTTGAATAGTTGTGCTACAATGTCATTGGTTATTTCATCAAATAGTTTTGTGTATTCAAGCAGGGCTGTCTTTTTTGTTTCGATACTAATTAGGTTGGGGTCGCGATTAATAATATTGAGCAGTAGCTCTTGTACGGTTGTAACCGATACGGGAAAAAAGTCTTCAAAAAGCTTTGTTTTTTCATTTAAAGGTAAATCTTCAAAAACAGTCAATATCATTGATTTTATCTCTTCTGACAAAAATAGTTCAAATAGCTCCAATGCATATCCAATACCTTCTGCCGTGCCACTCTCTAAGTAACTTTGTACATGTTGAACTGAGGTTGTGTCGTATGTAATTGATAATAAGCCGAACAGTATTTTTTGATGGTGGTTGAATTCATAAACAATTGCTTTTTTTAGCGGGTGTTTATCATATGAAGTGTCTAATGATGCCAAGGCAGAGTAATCCCATGCAAGAGTTTGTGCAGCTTCTGTAATAGAGTGAAACATTTTTGGGAGTTCGTTTTCTGTTGGCTGGTAATCTAAATGTTTTATGCAGCTTATGGATTTTTCTTTAATCTCTTTTCGGTGATGCGAAATATTGTCAAGTAAAAAGATAATGCCGTTGTTGGAGTTGTACTTGCCGATAGTATCAATTAATGCCAATTGGGCAATAAGCGATATGTCGGTTTTGTAAAACATTTGTATTAAATATTTTATGCTTTTATTACCCATTTGTTGTAATGAGCTCAATGCCGCCGGCAATAAGTATTGTGAATCGAGAAATTCGACTAAGGTGTTTATTAACTCCAGCTCTTTGAAAGTACCGCAAATACGGATGCAGGTAATTTGCGTATTTATATTGGGAGTTCTAAGCAGTGAGCTTAACAGGGTAAGCCTCTCTTTTTTGTCGAGTGTGTTTAAATAAGCAATGGCACTATTAATGTCGGATAAATCGTCGGAGTTTAAATAAACACTAAGCTCTTTTATTGTTGAATTATGTAATGGGATGGTTTTGTATTGTTTGTTAATAAAATTATTCCAGCTTTCGGGCGTTAATTTTTGTGAGTGTAGCAAAAGAATCTCAATAGTATGCTCGTGCGACAAAAAGTTTAACTGCTCGGGTAAAAAGTGCTTAATTAATATTTGCAGGCTATTTAGATATTCGTGTGGTGCATAATTTTTTAAATGACTTAGTTTTGCCAAAAATACCTTTGGGGTATTAATAAGGTTTTTAAAGCCTTGTATTACAGTATTTTCTGTTTCGTCGCCAGTGTCTGATATATCTTGCTTTAATGCTTTTTCGAGACTGTTGCGATACTCTTTGTGTAAACGTAAGGTAATTACAAACCATATAATTAAAAGGGCAAATAAAAATACCGAAAAATGTATAAGCTTAATAAATGACAGAATTCCGAGAATACTTAATAAAATACCCGATACCAGTGCTGAAATTTCATTAATGGTACCGTCAATTTTAGCCTGAACATCGAAACGGATGCTCTTTTTAAGTGATTGGTATAATAATTTGAATGCAGGCACCTCAAGCGCATCTTTAAGAGTTTTATTAAATAGCTTGCCCATTGAAATAAACAGGAAGAAGTATATAAAGCCGGGGGCTGCCTTATCAAACCCGCTTACATAACCTATAATTATGGCTATGCCGGTAAATACTATTAAAAGCAACGACGAAAGCATTAAACTAACTTTCAACCCATAGGTTTTCATTAATTTGCTATAAACAAAAGTTTTAATGATAAAGGTAAATATCATCATTGAACCGGTAAAAAAACCGAGGTATTTGGCCAAATCGTCTTCAAGTGGATATTTCTCATTGGTTACAACCAAAAACGAGTATTGAACAAAAAAGGCTGCAAACATTGAAAAAATCACAAAAAGGGCCATGTATGTTATGTATGGGTCTTTTATAAAATCTTTAAGTTTTACCTGTTCTTCATCTTCGGGTTTTTCTTTTGTTTTTTCTTGTTTGTCTTGGTTTGTGTGGTCAATTTTAAATTTGCGGATTATTATTGCTTCAATTAATAGAGCGAAAATTATGCTTACAGCACTTATAACCAACAAGTTTTTTGTTCCATTTAAGAAAACCAGAATCAAAGGTATTGCATAGCTGCTTATAATAATTCCAAAAACCTGTCCCGAGTCAATAATTCCATATAGCCGTTTGCCTTGGCGTAGATTGAAAATTCGGCCAACCGTACCCCAGAATGAAAGGATAGCAAGTATATTTAATGGGCCTAATAAAATAAAAACAAGAAAAACAGCCCAACTCACATTTGTTACTTCAAAAAATACACGTAATAAAACTGTAATCAATGATATAAAAAGCAATGTGCCGTTTGCAAGTTTTGAGAATTTTATTTTACTCTGAAATTTTGAGAATATGCTTGTAAGTAGAATGCCCAACAGCCCTGAGATTATATAAGCTTTTGGTATCATATCCTCAGGGTAGGTTTTTAGGAATAGTGTATGGGCGCCAATGTCAAAGGTGCCATAAAAAATTCCTAAAAAAATCGATTGAGCAATAAGAAGAAGTACTGGTGCAACTTCATTTGCTTCGATATTAAGACTTTTAAATACTTTTAATTTTTCACTCATGGTATAGGTTGCTAATTTATAAAAATATTCCTAACAATAATATCTTTTAGCACATAAAATAGTGTGAATAATTTTTTGAACATATTTTTTAATCAAAAACGAAATTTTTAGAATTGAATATAAAATATTTTTTAATAAAAAATACCAACATTAATAACTTGCTTATGTATCATAATATCAATATGTTAGATAGGGTGTAAAAGAGAATGTGGATTGTGCTTTTTAATAGGGTTTAAAATATAATTGTTGAATTATTGTTTAATTTTTTTAATTTTGGTTGTAGAACCCATATATAAAAATATGTTTGAACCTGCTAATTCAAGTTTAGAAGCAAAATATAATGTAAGGCGCGAAGTTGTTTTTGTAGTAATGAGCGGCTTTTTTTTAGGCTCACTTGCTATGCTAAATATACTTGGGATATCACGCTTAATTGACCTTTCATTTACAATTGGCGACATGGAAGTCCCATTCTTTTTATTTATAGGTGTATTGCCTTACCCTATAACATTTTTATGTACCGATTTTATTAGTGAGTTTTATGGCAGAAAAAGGGCCAATATGGTTGTTTGGGTTGGTTTGCTTTTAAATTTATGGGTATTGTTTATTGTTTGGTTGGGCGGAAAACTCCCACCGATTCCTGAAATTTTATCATCAACAGGGTTACCTGCTACCGAAGACCGCGATTTTGTGTTTTTTGCCATAAGAAAACTTACCTTTGGGGCAACAGGAGCATCAATGATAGCTTATTTAACTGCTCAATTTGTTGATGTTAGCGTATTTCATGCTTTAAAAAAACTGACCAAAGGTAAAATGCTTTGGCTAAGGAATAATGGTTCAACCCTAACAAGCCAAATGGTTGACTCGGTGGCTGTTGTTTTAATAACCTACTTTTATGCAAAAGCCATTGCTATTCCCGAGGGCGAAACAGTGTCGGGGTTTATAATAATGCTGATTTTATCGAATTATGTTTTTAAAATGAGTGCAGCCCTGTTAGACACATTCCCTTTTTATATGGGTGTAAAGTTTTTGTCAAAGTATTTGAATATTGACCCTATTGAGGATTATAAAAATAAGGAAAAAACCGAAAAGTTTTAATCAAAAGAATTCCTCGAGGCTTTGC
>CAYQPP010000076.1:3801-13602 GCA_964419235.1 uncultured Bacteroidales bacterium | reverse complement strand
ACAATGCTACACATTTGCAGTATTTCATAAAACAAAAAAACTCTCACCAAAAGGCTGAGAGTTGATGTATTTATCTAAAAACAGCTTTGCTAATCGATGGATTTTTGTATTATACATTATTGTTACAGTATCATTGTTAGGTGTGTATTCTATGCTTGTGTAGTTATAATAAACATCCACACCAACCTCATATTTAATTGTTAAGTTATGGTATTTTTTTATCACACTATCGGGGTAGTTATTCATTATCTTTTTTAAATCCTATTTGTTTTCTTGGCTTTGGATTATCTTGTTTTTCAATCAGTTCATCCAAATAAGTAAATACTAATTCAATATTTTTATCTTGATTCTCAAGCTTCTTTTTGATTTTCTCAATTTCAAGTTTAACGCTTAAGTTGTCTGTTAAAGCTTCCCTAATTTTTGTAAATATTCTCATTATCTGAATGTTTACATTAATTGCTCTGTCGCTGTTTAAAATTCCAGATAACATTGCAACTCCTTGTTCAGTAAAGGCATAAGGCAAACTTCTAGTTCCTCCCCAACTTGATATTCCAAATTGGAATTTCAAGTTTTCAAATTCTTCTTTCGTTAATTGGAACATAAAATCTTTGGGAAAACGTTTAATATTTCTTTTGACAGCTTTGTTTAAGTTTCCTGTTAAAACGTCATAAAGTTCTGCTAAATCTTTGTCAAGCATCACTTTAGTATCTCTGATAAAATATATTTTATTGCTTATTATTTCATCAGGTAGCATCATTTTGTTTTCTTTTTCCTCAGTCATTGTATTGTAATTTTAAAGTTTTCAAAAATAGTAATTAAAAATTAGGGGACGCAAATTGGCACCTCCAAATTATTTCAATGGATGAAACTTTATTAATTATTCTTTTAATTCATCCAAATTTGCTCTTACATATCGCTGAGTGCTGATTATATTGTTGTGACCTGCTATGTGTTGAACTTCTCGAATATTCTTTTCTTTTATCCAAAGGCTAATTACACTACTTCGAACTTTGACAAAGTGTTTCATAAAAGGATTTTGTTTTCTGAGAACTTTTAACAGTTCTCGGATTGCTTCTTTAAAAAGACTGCTTATAAATAGTTTATCGGAGTTCAACCGCCTGCCGATATTTTAAATAAATTGGCTGATATTTTTAATACTTCTGTTGATTATATTATCAATGGAACTGCTGACGAAAAGGCAAAAGCATCTCTTGAAATTATTGGGGCTTACATTCGTGATTTTAAAACAAAACAGGCTTATTTATTATAAAAAGCCCCACTTTATAGTGAGGCTCTTGTATCTTTAATTTCAACTTAATCCTTTTTAACATCGAAAGGCAAGAAATTCTTTTCTTCAATTAGTTCATTGTTTTTATAAATTTCTTGCTTTATAAGGTTTCCTTTTTTATCCCACCAGCTCCATGTTCCTGTTTTTATATTAGGCTGGTTTTCATCAAAGAAATATTTGCGCTTCATAATCCCATTCTCATACCATTCTTTCCAATCGCCAATACATTTTATTGGATCATTCCACATATAACCTTCTTTTGCTCTTTGTCCTGAATAAAAATTCTCAATATATTTTTGCTTTCTAGAATTAAATAAACCTTCATAAAAAACAACTCCATTCTTATAATAAGAGCATTCGTAAAAAGATGATTCGCAAATATTTGTATCTCTAGTTAACAACTTCAATAATCCTTCTTTATACCAAAATCTTGTTTCCCCATTGGTTTCATCAGAATAGCTTTTTAGAGAGCCATTTTCATACCAAGACAAAGACATTATTTGTTTTCCGTCTTTATATAATCCTTGAAAATCCTTATTCCCATTTTTATACCATCTAGTATCTAGCCCATCTCTTTTCTTTCCATTAAAATGAGTTTCTCTATATTTTTTAGAATTTTGGAAATATCCAATAGCTTTTATTTTATTTCCATTAGAATACTCAACTTCAATATTTATTCTTTCTTCGTTAATCGAATCAATGAAATACTCCTTGCCATTAAAGTCAACTACTTTAGATTCATGGCAATACAAGAAATAATCATGGATTTGTGGATTCTCCACAAATCCGAAAGATATAGTATCTTGAGAAAATGTATTTAAATTCCCTAAGAATAACATAATTGTAATAAATGTCTTATTCATCGTGAAAATATTAAGGTGCTGCAATTAAAAGTTCACTACCATCACCAAACACATAATACCTTTGAAAAGAATAATATCTTGTTATTGTACCAGATCCGCTTTGCCAGTTTATTCTAAAATATCCCAAATCTTGATCTCTTGTTTGAGTTCCATTTAGTATTGCAAACCCATCAGTCGTTTTCATCATAGTCGCATTGACTTCTAATAAATTAACCTGTATACCTCTCCATGCAACATTAGCTCTATAGTTAGGTCTCCCTTTCGGCTGTTGAATAACCCAAGGTGTTCTAAATGACATTGTTCTTCCTGTACCGGGTCTAATTATTTCAATATTAGTTAATGCTATGTCATAAATATTATTCAAATCCTGACTTTGAGGAAGTCCTGGAATTCCATTATTACTACCCCCCTCGTTTGAGGCTTCTGAATAAATAAATTCCTTTCCATTCTCAAACTTTCCAATAATTATGTCATCAACAGTAATCCTAGTAAAAACAAAACCGTTACTCATAAATTCAGAATAGGTTGTATTAGTCTCACCATTGTTATAAGCTTTCTGCCAATAAAACGCTTGGTTTACCGTAGGAATAGCATCTGCGACGCTGTAACCAGTACTATTCCTGCCCCAGTAATCACTTGAAGTGATTCCTCCAACATATCCACCAGTAAAGTAGCCCATAATACTCCAATTTGCCCCGCCACCTCCTTTTGACCAGTAGATAGGCTTGTATGAGTACCCGCTGGGGTCGGTATATTTTAAAGGGTTGTTTAGTACATAGCTGTAGCGGTTTAAGCCTTGTGAGCCGCCGGCAATGTTCGGGTCGGGGCTAAGCATACGGCCGAGAATGGGGTCGTAGGTGCGACCGTTCATATTTATCAAGCCAACATCATCAAGGTGCTCATGCCTCGTAAAGCCGCGGCTTGTAAGCGACGGTGGCGTAAAGCCCGTGTAGCTGTAATTGGCGTTTGTTTGGCCGGTGCTTATGTTGCTGCTTTTGCCCACTTTTTTTATTGCAATGCTGTTTGGTTTGCTAATTTAATAAAAAATGCAGGTTTTGTTTTTACTAAATGTAATTTAACCACACTATGCAATAGTGCAGCTACAAGATTTTATATTTCAAAATGATTAAAAAAAACTTTTTTAACCCAGCGAACTAATGCGCTCTAATTTTTTTTGGTCGATAATTCTAATTTTTCTACCGGCAATTGTTATTACCTCCTCACTTGCAAAGGTTGACAATGTGCGTATTGCATTTGATGTTGTCATATTCGACAGGTTGGCTATATCTTCGCGCGAAAGGTAAATTTTTATTGTGGCGTCATCATCTTCTAAACCGTATGTGTCTTTTAAAAACAGTAACGATTCGGCTAAGCGCCCCCTAATATGTTTTTGAGTAAGTGCTACCGTCCTACGATTTGAAAAACCAAGGTCGGTTGCCAACGACCTTATCAGGCCTAAGGCAAATTCGCTGTTTTCGCGAATCAGCTTCATAAGGTCGTCTTTTTCTATAATGCACACTACCGTGTCTTCAAGGGCAACGGCTGTTGCAATATGATTCTCTTCGGCAAATAATGCCCTAAAGCCCATTAAACCAAACGGTTTGACCATCCTTACAATTTGCTCCCTCCTGCCAACTCCTTCGCGGAATACCTTTACTTTTCCATCACAAAGTACCAACAAGCCAATAGGCTCATCGCCCTCTTTAAAAAGTACATCGTTCTTTTTATAATATGCACACGAATGATTTTTTCTTGCTAACTCTTTCTCTTCGGGAGTTAAAAGGGTAAATATTGCATCAGTAGCATCAAAGCACTTTTCGCAATCAATATTTTTATGAATCATTTTTACGAATAATTATGTTGAAAAACATACCAAAGCCCAAAAGTATAAAAACTAATTCAATAATATAATCCTATTTCAACTTTTTTTTCTGATTCTTATCATCGTTTTAACCTACAGAATGCAGGCATTAATTACTTAAGCGGTTTACATCACTAAATATTAATATGTTAGATTAAAATAAGCAATCTGTTTTTAAAACATTATTCAATTCGCAACATTGTTAATAACCAGCCTGCGGCATGCAGGTCAATAGCTGCCAACCAAATAGCAAAATTTATAAATCAATCAAATTAAGAAGCACCACATTCTCAACATGATGGGTATGCGGAAACATATCAACCGGCTGAACCCTTGCAACTTTATACATAGCGTCAAGCAACTCTAAATCACGCGCTTGAGTGGCAGGGTTGCAACTGACATAAACTATCTTTTTTGGCTTGCAAAATAAAATCGTGTCAATTACCGATGTGTGCATACCTGCCCTTGGCGGATCGGTAATAATTACATCGGGCGTGCCATTTTTTTTAATAAACTCTTTATTAAGCACATCTTTCATATCGCCGGCATAAAAGCTTGCATTATCTATATTGTTTATTTTAGCATTTTGCACGGCATCTTTTATTGCATCTTCAACATACTCGATACCAATAACCGTTTTGCACTTTTTTGACACAAAACAGGCTATTGTTCCTGTGCCCGTATATAAATCGTAAACCAGCTCGTTACCGCTTAACTGTGCAAAATCGCGAACAATTGAATACAATTTGTAGGCTTGCGTTGAGTTGGTTTGGTAAAACGATTTTGGACCAATCTTAAATTTAAGCCCTTCCATCTCTTCATAAATACAGTCGTTTCCGTTATACAAATGCACATCCTGATCGATAAACGAATCGTTTAGCTTAAGGTTTATTATATAATTAAGCGATGTTATCTGCTTGTTAAACTCGTTTTTCAAAAACTGCATTACCTTTTCGATGTGCTCAATATTGTTTTCGCCAAAAATAACAATTACCATTACCTCGCCTGTTGTCGAGGTGCGGATGACCAAATTACGCAGCAGCCCCACGTTGTTACGCTGGCTATAAAAGGTAAAACCGTTTTGTTTTGCAAAACCCTTTATTGCCAAACGTATTTTGTTGCTTGGCTCGGGTTGCAGGTAGCAATGCTCAATATCAACAATTTTATCAAAAAGCCCGGGTATATGAAAGCCAAGCGCATCCATATCCTTTTGTTCGCTATCCATCTCCTCTTTTGTGAGCCACCTGTGCGACGAAAAAGTATATTCCAGTTTGTTTCTATAATATTGTGTGTGCTCGCTGCCCAAAATTGTATCTATTTCAGGCAGTTCAACTTTGCCTATACGCGTTAGCGAATCAACAACCTGTTGATGTTTAAATTTAAGCTGCTCGTCATAAGGCAGTATTTGCCATTTGCAACCGCCGCAAACTCCGTAATGGCTGCAAAAAGCTTTTTCTCTTATTGCCGAATACTCATAAAATTGTACTGCACGGGCTTCCATGTAGTTTTTTCGCTTTTTTATTACCTGCAAATCAACCACGTCGCCCGGTACTACATATGGCACAAACACTACTTGATCGTTATATTTTGCAATGGCCTTTCCTTCGGCTGCAACGCCTGTTATCTCAATTTTTTCGATAAATGGCTTTTTCTTTTTCCCTCGTCCCACTTTTTTACTGTTTTATTTTTTGCAAATATGGTAAAAGATTTTTTGTTATTATATTAAATCTGCAAAGCTTGTCCCGTATCTTCGGTGTTATGGTGCGAATTGTTGATTTAAAGATATTTATAATAATAAAATGTGAGACTTTCAAAAAAAACTCACGCCGTAACTCTCAAGTATTTAACTCTGACAGTTGCAGAATTAAGGTTATTAAACACCAGTGTTGCAAATAAGGTTATTCACATTATCTTTGTTGGTTGCACTATAATAATATCAATTTTAAAATGCCTTTGCATTATCAGCTGTAAATTAATAATAAACGAATGAAAACTATAAGTACTGTCATAATATTTTTTTTGTGCATATGCTTTTGTTCGGCAAACTTAATGGCAAAACCCGAACAGACAAAACATATTAAAAATACCCAAAACAGCCCGACTCAATATTTTACCGATAGTATTTACTCGTTGTTAAGCAACAACAAGCATGATACTGCCTTTATGGATGCCCTTTTTGTTACCATAACAAAAAATAGGAGGAGGCTCAAAAAAGATTATCTCCCCCTGTTATTGCAATATGCAGAAAAATCTGAAAAAGCCGATTACCCTAAGGGGCAAATGCAGGCTTACGATAGGGTTGGACTGCAATACCGTTTTAATGCTGTATTCGACACATCAATTTATTATCATAAACTGTCATTAAAAATAGCACTGCAACTTAACGACAGCAACCAGCTTTATTACAACTACAATAATTTGGGGCAAGCTTACCGGCTGCAAGATTTTAACGTAACGGCAATTAATTATTACCATAAGGCTTTAAAGATTACCGAAGCTTTGGGCAGGCAAAAATCGTCGTCGCATACAATGAACAGCCTTGGCGCCACATATGTAGTTCAAAAAGATTTTAACCAAGCTATGCACTACTTCAAAAAATCGTCGGCCATAGCCAAAAAATTAAGCGACAAACGTACCCTTGCCTACAATTACGGCTCAATGGGCGAAGTTTTTCTTTTGCAAAACCAAAACGATTCGGCTATGTACTATTTTGTTGAATCGAAAAAGCTTATTGTTGAGCTTGGCAGCAAACGCGGATATGCCGTTTCAGAACATTTAATTGGTCAGGCGCACTACGCTTTGGGCAATTTAGACAAAGCCGAAAAATACTTCCGTAAAGCACTCAAACTGCACAACAAAGACAAAAACAGCCGATACCAAACCTTGTGCAATGCCTATTTAGGAAAAATAAAAACAGACCTAAACCAACCCGACAGTGCCGAATTTTACCTTATAAAAGCAAAAGATATTGCCGAGTCGATACACTCTTACGAGAACCTTATTTTTGCTTATAACTCGTTATTTACACTTTACAAAAAAACAGGCAACTGGCAAAAGGCGGTTTTATCGCTACAGCAAAGCCATTCATTTCAAGACAGCATAATAAACATAGCCAACAACAGGCAGTTGCAATCGCTTGAGGTTGAATATGAGACTCGCAAAAAAGAGCAACAGATAAAACTCCTTTCGGCAGAAAACAGGATAAAAAACCAGCGTATTAAACTGGGCTTTGGATTGATAATAGCACTGATTATAAGCATTGTTTTAGGTATTTATATGCAGTATTTGCGAAAAAGGCAGTCAATTTTGCAGCAAGACAAGCTAAAACAACAACTGATGCTTTCGCAAATGAACCCGCATTTTATTTTTAACGCCCTTGCAAGCATACAGAGCTTTATGTATAAAAATGATGCAAAAAAAGCAGCCGCATACATGGGTAATTTTGCGTCGCTGTCGCGCTCTATTTTAAACAACTCCGATGCCGAAAGCATTACGCTCGACGAGGAGGTAAAATCGCTGACAAACTATTTGGAATTGGAAAAAATGAGGATGAACTCGGCTTTTGATTATAAGATTGACATGCCCGATGAAATTGATGCCGAATTTATCCATATTCCGCCAATGATGCTGCAACCATTTATTGAAAATGCCATTAAGCACGGTTTAAAAAACATTAAAGGAAACGGGCTGCTTACATTAAGCTTTTCGGAAACAGAAACACAAATTAAAGCCGAAATTACCGACAACGGCATTGGCGTTAACAATGCAATAAAAAACAGAGACCCAAACCACAAATCGAAAGCCACCGATATTTTTAAGCAGCGCATGAAAATTTTGCAGAAAAAATACCGCGATATCCCCGAACCTGTAATCAAAGACCTGTCGGAAACAGGATTAAATGGCACAAAAGTAATTATTTGTTTGCCCATAATATTAGAGTAATGTACATTTGCCGGTGCACACAAAAACCACTAAATGATAAAAGCAGTAATTATTGACGACGAGCAAGCGTTAAGGGAAATAAACCGCTCATTGCTGAATGATAATTTTCCGCAAATTACGGTAGTTGGCGAAGCCGATTCTGTTGAAACAGGAATAAGCCTTATACAAAAAACACAACCCGATATTGTACTGCTCGATATTGAGATAAACGGCGGCACAGGATTTAACATCTTGCAAAAAGTAAAACCATACAGTTTTAAATTGGTGTTTATTACAGCGTTTAACCACTTTGCCATTAAAGCCATAAAATTTAGCGCAATCGACTATATTTTAAAACCCGTAAATGAATTTGAGTTTGTAAATGCTATTGAAAATGCACTTAAAAGCATTGAAACCAAAGACATGGAAAAACAGGTAAACAATTTTTTTGACCACTACGAAAAAAAAACCCAGTCGAAAAAAATTGTTTTGCGCACAACCGAGGCAATGCATATTATTGATGTGTCGGAAATTATTTACTGCAAAAGCGATAATACATACACAACCTTTTACCTGTCGGACAAAAAAGAGATATTGGTATCAAGGTCGATTAAGGAGTATGCCGAGCTATTGGAAGGTTATAACTTTTTGCGCCCTCACCAATCGTATTTGGTAAATATAAACTGCATAAAAAAAATCGATAAATCCGACGGCGGTTTTATAATAATGAACAACGGTCGCGAAATACCTGTTTCAATAAGGCGTAAACAATCATTAATGCAAATACTCTCTAAATTGTAGCGATTTCAAAAGCATAAACATACACTTCAAGAATACACCCCAAAAATAATATCCATTTGTTCATATTTGTGCCACACAATAAATTTGATACATGGATATTATTATTATACCTACAAAAAGCTCAAAATATTTTACCCCTATTCACAAAATAGTTTTCTGCCAAATTGAACTTTCAAAAACCATTTTTCATTTAGCCGATAACGAAACTGTTGAGTCAGATAAGGGTTTTGACCACTTTAAAAACCGCTTTAATACAAATAGGTTTTTTAAACCCAACCAAAGCCATCTGATAAATATAAACCATATCGAAAAAGTATTATTTAAAAAACCGCCGGTAATTGTAATGAAAAACCAAGCCAAAATTACAGTTGACATCGACAAAGCAGAATCGCTTTTTCAGATAATCGAAAATATATAACATATTCATGTTTTCTGTCGGCGTTTTCAAAAACAGCACCATTGCCAACATTACTTAAACACATATTTGCCAATATTTTTAAACACAACATTAAAAAACTCAATTATGAAAAAACAGAACCTATTATTAATTATGCTAATGCTCGGCGTTATTATTTTTAACTCGTGCGAAGAAGGACTAAATGTAAACGTAAACACAACCTTTAAAAAAAATATCACCACCGATATTAAGGCTGATTTAAAAAGCGGTAACACATTGTCAAATATCCCGTTTTACAATGTCGATACTTTAGATATTACTGATAATGAAAAAGTTAAAGAGAATATTGACAGGTTTAAAGAACTTAAAATCTCCAAAATAAACTGCAAATTAACAGGTATTCCTGAAAATGAAAGTATTACCGAACTCAACATTGTAATACCTGAAGCATTAATTACGGTAACGCTCAATAATATTTCGGAAAACAACAATACAATTTTATTAGACATAACCCCTGAGCTTTTAAATGCCCTTGCAACATTTCTTTATGCAAATAACAGAGTTGCTATTCAGGTTAACGGTTTTTCAACTTATGCACCAATGCAACTTGGCGTTGAGCTTAGTTTTGAATCAACCATAGTTACCGAAATATAATATAAATACATAAAAC
>CAYQPP010000076.1:0-3701 GCA_964419235.1 uncultured Bacteroidales bacterium | reverse complement strand
ATAAAACACTTAATTAATATTCCTATGAAAAACATTTTCCTATTTATACTATTAATATTCAGCCTTACGCTCACAGCAGCCGAAGGCGATAGTTGCGACAACCCTATAACAGCAACAATGGGCGAAAACAGCGCAACCGTTGAAAGCGGCAACCAATGGTTTGTTTTTACAGCCACCACAGCCGGCGACTACATAATTTCAAACAACGAGTATTTAAGCGAAAGCGAAATGGTAATGCTTAAGGTTTATTCCGATTGCGATACCGAAATTGACACCCTGTTTGAAATGGGTACAAACGGCTCAAAAAAAATGGTGAGCCTGTCGGCAAACGAATCAGTTAAACTGATGTGGGGCAACGATTACTCACAGGTTGCCTTTACATTTAAGATTTACACAGCCGAAAACGGCGATGCTTTTACCAAACCTATTGTTATTGATGCCCCCGGAACAATAACTTTTCCTCAGGATAAAGAGATACTGTATTATTCGTACACAATAACCGATGATGCCGTAATTATACTGTCGGAAAACGACGACTATTACTCAACCTTGTATAATGATGACGGCGATGAGATTCCATATGGATACATGGATGAGCGAAAATACAAATTATCGTCAGGCACCTATATAATAAAAATGAAAAGCAATGTTGACGTGTCGTTTGACTGGACATTGACAGAGCGCGACTTGATATTAGGGGAATTTTGCTCAGATCCCATTGTATTAACCGAATCGGCCGAAGTTGACTTTGGCGGAAACGAAAAAAGGGTTTTCTATTCGTTTACGGCACAAGCAAACGGCAAAATTTGTGGCGCAAACATGTCAACGTCGTTTATTGCGATATACGACGAGTGTAATGGAAATGAACTATATACAACCGATATAAGTGAAAATTTTTGTTATGATGTTGAAACCGGAAATGATTATATTATACGCTTGACCACAGAGTATGGGGTTGACGAGTTTGCATGGAATTTTATTGTTGCCGACGGAGCCGGCGAAAGCTGCGACAACCCGATAATAATTGACGGTTTCGGCACAATTTCAACTCCTGCTGCAAGCGGAATGCTATATTACAAATTTACCAGTACAGATGGGGGAGCATTCAAAATATCGGATGGCGAAGATATTGAGGACAATAAGGTAGAACTATATGCCAATTGCAATGAAGTTGCCAATGGATTCAATTATGCCCTTGCTATTGGTTATGAAGGCGAAATACTTTATGAAGCCGAAGCCGGCGAGGAGTTTATTGTTTTATGGAACATTGGCGGTGGCGGAAACACAAAAGACGACTTTTTTACATGGACAATTTTGGCAGATAACACCCCCGGCTTAAGCTGCGACAACCCAATAATTTTAACAGAAACAGGCAATGTGCAGTATTTAGAAGGCAACGAGCAATTATATTACTCATATACCGCCACGCGCGACTGCCGCTTAGAGTTAACACATGACGAATCGTTTAGCGGCACGTTTTGTATGTACCTTGATTGCGACGGCGAACAGTTTGACCAACAAGGATATGGCGGCGAAATGGTTGTTTATGCCTTGCAAGGCACAACATACATTTTTAAATGGAGCCCTTATTCAGAGCCATACAGCTCTTTTACATGGACAATTAACGAAGAGGATTACCACGGCGGCGAAATTTGTAAATACCCTCAAGTAATTAGTGAACCCGGCGATATTGAATTTACACAAACCGAAGGGAAGTGGTATTACTCTTACACAGCAACTATGGACGGAGCTATAAAAGTTACCGATGATGACAAATCCAGTTTGGTTGAAATATATTCAGGTTGCGAAACTATGGACGGTTGGGTATATAGTAACAGCGGCGAGTTAACAGCAGGCGTTACAAATGGCGAAACCTATATTATTAGGTGGACAAACAAAGAGACTGTTGCTTTTACATGGACTCTTACCGAAGATGAAGGCGTGCCGGGCGAAACATGTAATAACCCAATTGTTATCCAATCAATTGGCGGGCAAGACTCCCCAACTGAATTTGAAGTTACGGCAACTTCGGGTTATACATATTATAGCTTTACACCCGATGCCGACCAAATGCTAATTATTACCGACAATAATAATTACAATAAGGTAGAGGTTGATTCAACCTGCGATTTTGGCACAGCGGCATTTGGAACAAACGGCGAACTTGATACCGAAATACTAAACGGCACAACATACAAAATCCGTTGGGAAAGCATGAGCAGCGGAGGGTTTACTTGGACAGCCTATATCCGCGATTTATTGGCCGGAGAAACACCACACTCGGCTATAATAATCCCCGAACCCGGTAATGTTGAATATCTTGATGCAAGAAAAGAGCTGTACTATAAATACACGGCAACAAAAGATGCCGCAATTGAAATATCATCGGATAACGAAGATGCATATGTAAATACCGGCTCATTAAAATATGTATCAGAGGGCGAAACCATACTTATACAATGGGTAAACCCTGCCGAAACAGCTTTTACTTGGACACTTGTTGAACGCGATGTTATTGACGGCGAAACTTGCAGCAACCCTATTGCGGTTACAAATGCCGGCGATATTGTATGCAATAGCGAGCTTACAAACATATATTATAGCTACGCCCCAACTCAAAATTCGATAATAAAAATAACCGATGCCGACAACAACCATTATGTGTATATCGCAAAAGGCTGCAACGTTAGCAGTTATTACTACAGCCCAACCGGCGAGATAGCCTTTGAGGCAACTCCATCGGAAAATATAATTATTAGGTGGAACAACAACAGCACCGACGAATTTACATGGAATATTGTTGAACAGACACCGACAGAGGGCGAAACCGCCAACAATGCAATTGTAATTGAACAACCAAAAACCGTTGATTACGTTGGTATTAACAAGGGCTTGGTGCGCAATTACTACTCATATACGCCAACCGTAAAGCAGCAGGTAAAATTGTCGCTCGTAAATTTTGCAATGGTTTGGGATGCAGCATCAGGCGACACAATTTCAACCGTTTATTATGACTCAACAACCTTTGTTGCAAACAAAAACGCAAAATACATTATTGTTTGGGAATTAGACGGCGGCACCATCGACACCTTAACATTAACGGCAACCGATATTTTTGAAGAAACCAACACGGTTACATTTAATGTGTCGGATGCTTATGGGGCTATTGCCGATGCAAATATTGTTGTTGCCGAAACCACATTAACAACAAATAGTTCGGGGGCTGCCACCATTGAGCTTGAAGATGGCACATACAACTATACGGTTACAGCAGACGGTTACCAAGATTTAACAGGCGAGGTTGTTGTAAACGGCGAGGATATAACGGTTACAACAGTGCTAATGCCCGTAGGTATCTCAAACAAAACCCAAACCGAAGTTGGTATTTACCCCAACCCAACCCAAGGCAATATTACAATAAAAAGCAATGGGCAAATTGAGCAGTTAAGCCTGTTTTCATTCGACGGGAAACAGATTGTTTTGAAAAACAGCAATTGCAATTCGCTAAATATTAAACATTTGAACAGTGGCGTTTATTTGCTGATGGTTAAAACAAATAGGGCTGTTATAACCAAAACTATTATTAAAGAATAAAAAACAGGGTGCTGCAAACGTTTTGCAGCACCCTGTTAATATAAAGTTGTACGGCCAACAGATATTCCGCAGTTTACCGCAAAACACATTGTTTTATACAGAATTAA
>CAYQPP010000075.1:11347-13751 GCA_964419235.1 uncultured Bacteroidales bacterium | reverse complement strand
ATTGGTATATAACTTAACTATTTTTGTTTTACCGCATATTTATTTTACCGCAGAGACGCAAAAATTTTGTCCACGAATTACACGAATCTACACGAATTACATGCCTACGGCATAAAGACATTGAGTTATAGAAGTTTTATCTTTTTTTTTGATATTTGCGCAATAAATAAACCTACAAGTACAATACTCATTCCTACCATTTTAATAAAACCAACAGGCTCGTCAATAATTAGCCAAGCAAAAACAACAGTAAATACCGGAACACTATTTGTAAATGATGCTGCTTTGGTTGGTCCCAACTCACGCACACCATAGGTATTAAAAATAAATGCAACCGATGAGGCTAAAATTGATAGAGCTAATAAAGGATACAAAATATCAAAAGTTAAAGCAAACCCTTTAAATTCATCAATACTCAAAAATAGAAAAAGAGGTATAAAATAGATAATTCCGAAAAAGTTTTGCCATGTAGCTACCGAAAAGGCATTGTATTTTTGAGCTATATTTTTAAGTACTAATAAATATCCTACGGCACTAAATACAGCTCCCAATAAAATTAATAGTCCTTTAATTGTAAACGATGCCTCTCCCGAATTATTAAACACTATTAATACAACACCCACAAATGAAATTATTAAACCTGACAAATTCATTAATGAGATACGCTTATTAAAGAAAATTAGGGCTCCAATAGGCGTAAATAACGGGATTGTTGAAATTACAATTGCTGCAACCGATGCAGAAGTAGCTTTAATTCCATAACCTTCAAAAACAAAATACAAAAATGGCTGAAATAAGCTAAGCAATATGAAATACTTAATATCGTGCTTTTTTACTTTTTGTAATTTATTAATTGAGATACTAAACACCAATAAAAAAATTGTTGAAATAAACAGACGCAAAGTTATAATTGTAATAGGCGAAAAAAATGCCAGCAATTGACGAGTCCAAACAAATGACATTCCCCAAAGCATCATTGTAATTGTCAAGAAAATCCACGATAGTATTTTTTTATCCATAAACGATGTCGTATTAATAAAATGTAAATTATAAAGTTTGAATTTAAGCCCGCCTGAATGAAGTAATCGGCAGAGCGCTTACAATAAATCTGAATCTCAAAATATCAATAAAATTGATGATTCGGATTTTGAGCAACAACGCATAAATCAAACTTTATGGACAGACTCTAATTATAGGGCAGGTTTCAATTTTAGTACCCTTTCGGCAAATTCATAAGTTTTAGTTTCAACATCAATATAATTTTTATTATGAATACTTGATGCAATTGGGTGGCAGCCGGCATTGGCAAATGCTACCTTTATTTTCAAACTGTCGGGAGTACCTAACTCGCCATACATTTTTAACAGAGCATCAACGCTAATAGTAGGGTCTTTTTCATTACTGTTTTTATAATAATAGCCCAAAAACACAGGCTGAGTAACTTTACTAAATGTTTGGGCAACCATAGTATTTTCAAGCAGCATTATCATTGCACGCACACCATTTAAATGATAAAATGTTTGCCAATATTTTTGAATCTCAGGCGGATCGTTATAAACAACCATTTTGCCTTTAAATAATTTTACCAATGAATATCCTATTTTATTAGAAAGCCAATGAGCCCTTTTATCAACAACATCAATATTTGGCGAATACATAATAAGTGCATAAATATCAGGGTTATCGGCTGCAAGCTTCAGCGAAAGCGTTCCGCCTGTTGAAGTACTCATTAAAATAACCTTATTGCCCAATTGCCTGCCTATTTCAAGAGCTTGCTTTGCCGAATTAAGGTATTTTTCGGCTGTTAGGTTAATCATAGGCTCTTTGTCGGCAACACCATGCTCGGATAAAAGGGCACAATACATATTTACACCATAACGCTTGGCAAAATCGTAATTTACCGGATATCCCTCTTTACAGCTTGCCGAAAAACCATGAATATAAACCAAAACATATTCTGTTTTCTCTTTTTTATCGGGGTTAGCCCAAATAATACGAGCCTCATTATCGAGTTTTAGGTTTACAGCTTTGCTGTTTAACATTTCAACCCTTTTCTCTAATTGTAATGGGGTATTGGGCTGTTCGTTTGCCACCTTAGCTTCAAGTACAGGATTTGAATACCTACACCCTGTTATTGAAAAAGCAACTACAATTAATATGGCAATAATTATTTTTTGTTTCATAATAAACTATTTAACCTGCATAATGCAGAACCTGTTACGTATTTACGGAAAATTAATTATTGAATATAAATACAATAAAGAAAATTCTTAAAGTTGACTATCCCCGTGGCAAGCCTCGAGAAATTCTTTTGATTAAATTGATAAAGAATATTTATTTACAAAATATCATTTAAATCGTAACCCTCTAATAATCAATAACTGTTAACCAAATAACAAAGTTT
>CAYQPP010000075.1:0-11247 GCA_964419235.1 uncultured Bacteroidales bacterium | reverse complement strand
ATGTTGTGTTAAAATTAACTATTTACACAATTAATACAAGTTATATTCATTAATATTTAGTGCTTGCCGAAAACTGTCAATTTTTACGAAATGAAATATTTTTGTAAAGAAAACCTTGTTAAATCTAATTGTACATTACGATTAGAAACACCCCAAATTCTCAATAATTTCTTCATGTTTATGTATCGCGTATCTGTCTTTTTCGTGTTTTCAATAAGTATTCAACCCACAAAACCAAAGCTATTACAAGTAAAGCATATCCCATAATTACAACCTCCAATTATTTAAGTATTTAAGTTTATTGTTATTTATTTAATTATTTACCTGCTGCATAATTATATGCTTAAGTAAAATTATTACACAAATATATAAGCTTGCAATACCCTATTAAAGTAAGTTAAGCTCTTTTATACACTAAAGTTTTTACTTAAAAATCCTAAGCTTAACTCTTAACTACACACTTAAATATTAATTAAGTTGACTTAATTATTTTTCATAAAAAATCTTAATTTTCCTTTTATAACTTAAAAGAATAGCCTAAATTTGCTCTATTATGTCAGGAGTATTTTCATTTATTAAGCACCCAATATTAGGTTTGCTCGAAAAATCGGGCTTTTTAATTCCGGGAATGGAAAAGGCCATTGCTCTATATTTTGACAGCGCCACCAACCAGCTTGTTTGCAAAAGTATTGAAGCCACAAATATTAATAAGCCTGCCATAAATGATTTTTTTATTAAAGATGTGCCTGCAGCCCAAACACTCAGAGCCAGAAAAATACAGTATCAATGGATGGCTGCCGGCAATCTGCCATTTGAGGAAGAAAAAATCAGTAAAAGACAGCTTAATATTTTTGACGAGCTTAATAATGTTGTTCTCTGTTTAGGGTTTAAAAACGAAAGTGATAAAAATACCGACCTGCTATTTTTGTACCTAAACCATAACAAAGGAAATTTTGGGTTATCAAACAGCAACCAAAAATTAACCACCGGCGAAAAATCTATTATCGGAACAATGGCATATAATAGTTGTAACGTATATATTAACCAACAACTTACCGACGGCAAAACACTAAAATTGGTAAATCAAAAGGTTCAGTTGCTGCATCATGAAAATGAAAACCTGAACAGAAAACTTATAAATTTAAAAGAAAACTACCTATCGAGTATTGTAGAGGTGTGCAATACGCACCTAAATAAGTTCTCAACCGAATATGGCATAAAATTTAGCCTATCGGCCGATGCAATTGAAAAACTGCAATATTTTACAGGCAATACCGACGATTTAAAAGAGAAACTCACTCAATCGGCTATGGTAGCCATAAACCTAAATTTTGGGCAAGCAACCGAACACATTACACTTAAGGCTTGGGATATTGATTTTACAAGTACTTCGGCACTATTTAACGAAAATAAACAAACCGAGGTTAACGAAAGGTACCAAAAAACGTTACACCTTTTAAATAAACTCGAAAATGCTGCACGATTTGTTTTAAACAAACAGCAACGCCTAACAAGCGAAAATGTCGGCAACGCCTGCCCTACTCCCATATCGGCACCGGCTATTAGCGATGCGCTAAAAAACCATCAACAAAAACTGATGAGGTTAATGAATGAATATCCCGATAAGTGGCCTACAATCCGTAATGAGTTCAGGCCTGTTAAAAATATACTGTATAACTCAAATGTTGGATAGCATTTAGGGTAAATGCACCATAAATTTAGATATTATACTACGAGTGCCCCTTAACCACCATCCTCATTATTTTATAGTTTAACAAAAAGAATTTATATACTTGATAAATAAAGCAGTTACGCCAAAATTTTGTCATTTTGGTGGGCACCGGCGGATAATATTCATCTTTATAGTTCCTAATCTCCTTTTTATCTTCCATAATATTATATTTTAAGCGTTTATTCTTTAATAGTTTATTAAATTCATAAACCTATAGTTTTTTTAATTATTTAGACATTGATTATCAGCAATATATACAATTAGATTTTATTCGGGCAATAGCCACCAAAACGGGTAGCCCTTTGCCTTATGCAGAAACATATAATGCAACAGCAGTTTTATCCAATGCCCTGCAAGGCCAACTTCTCCAACGGTTTCGTTTAATGCCCTGCCCCATTGCGGGTATTTGTCCCAGTCTTGAACAATGGGCGAAACCGTCATAGTTGCTGCCTTGCCTTTGCGCAAACCATATCCGGCCGAAACAATACAAGCGGCAGCCATGCGGCTCATGCTGGCTTTGTGTTTATACTCTTTTGAGCCTGTTTTTATACGCCTTGCTATATTAAGCGCAATTACCTTGCCTATTACCCCCGATGGCATTCCTGTCCGCGGTGGCGATGGAAAAAGCGGGTTGCCGTTTGCTGTTTTCATCGGTTTTGATATTGAATGTGGGGGCGCAAAGGCAATACCGGCTGCAAAAATATTGTCATAGGTCGGGTTTTGGTATGTCTCTGGCCAGTCCGACGCCTTCCACTCTTCAAACTGTTTTTGGCTATAATCGGCATCAACAATCATAAAGCCGTTTGGCTTAAACAGGGTTTCGGTAATATCGGAGCCGCTTTTGTCAAAAGCCTTAATTCCCGCACCGGCAAAACTCGGTATAAGCATCGAGAAATCGAATTTTTGGGTTTTAAACTCGCCTGCAAGTGTTTCGTAATGCACCAACCCCTTCTCAACCTTATTTACCCCTGCCCTTTTTATCCACCTAACACCGTATTCCGCTAATATCGACTCGGCAAAAACCTTGGTTGGCGTAACATAGCCGCCCCTTTTTATAAATGCCCCACCCATTCCAAAATCGCCGAGCTCATATTCGTTTGTTATCCAAATTATATCCGACAGGTGCTCCAACTTTCTCTTTTTTACCTCAAAAGCTACATTAAGCACATACTCAAAAGCAGCCCCTTGGCATGTTGCCATATGGTGGCCTGTGCCAATCAAAAATGTCTGGTGCTGCCCCTGCTCCATCTTTTTTAACGATTCTTGCAGCTTATCCCATGCCTGCGATGCATGATTATATGAACATACCGACGCCGTGAACTTGTCGGGGCCTAAGCCCTCGGTGCCTTCAAAATTTAGTTTTGGGCCTGTTGCGTTTATCAAAAAATCATAAGCAACATCTTCACTCTTTCCGTTGTTGGCATCGTCAACATATTCAATCGACACAAATGGGCTGTCGTTTTCGGCACTGCCATCAGGATTTATAGAAATGGCTTTGGCTTGTTTATAAACCACCCCCCATTTTTTATAAACCTTATCAAGCTTAAACCTAACCTGATCAATCTTCATTTGCCCAATACCAACCCATATATTCGATGGTATCCATTGATAATAGCTATTGGGCGACACAACTACAACCTCGTGCTTTTTTCCCAATTTTTTCTTTAAAAATGCGGCGGCGGTATGCCCCGATATGCCTGCGCCCAATACAACTACTTTTGACATAATATTTAGTTTAATGAAACCCATCCCTAAAAAAATCGAGACAAGCTATTGTGAGATTATCTATTTACAGCATATTCCACCACACCTGTCTGCCTAAGGCAGAAAAGGACATGTTTAAACAAGGAACTAATTCATAAACACAAATAATAATTATGAATTATCAATTTTTCAAATTTGAAATCGCTCAATTTAAATAATAATCAAACAGATAAAAATGCTGATTATTTTTCCTTATCTTTTAACAAATTATTGTGTTATATGTTTAAATGCATGGTTCTATAATATACCAAAACAAAACACAATGAATTTGCACAAAGTTGGCAATTCCAATATCTATAAAATAAATTGCTGCCAACAAACAGTAATATTCATGAATTAATTAAGTTAAAATGATTGCCAACAAAGAGTATAAAAAGCTTTACAGAAAATATATCCGCAAGCAAGCTGATAAAAAGAGGAAAATTACCCTTTGGTTAAACAGGAGAAGTGAAAGGCATATACAAATTATAGCAGCAATGTTTTTTATCGGGTTTGTTTTAATAGTTTACTTTGGGTTTAAAACCCTTGCCACATGGGGGCAAATTACCCAAATATTTATTGGTTTGGCTGTGTTGTTTAGCTTTATGCCCGCAAAATGGCTCCCTTTTATTTATAGAATAAGAAAAGAGTTGAAAGTTTTGCTTGGGATTTGTGCGCTTGCGCCGTTTCTTACGGGAATAATTTTGATGATAAATTTTTACATTACCTCTGATGAGACTATCTACACTATTAAAATTACCGATTATCAAACATTTTATTCCGACAGGATTGTCGAGGTTGTTTTAGAGGACAAGGAGCTAAACAAGCATTTTGAAATAAGGAAGTTCTCGATTGATAAATATGATTTTGAGCCCGATTCTGCAGTATTCGATATACGCAAAGGTATTTTTGGCCTCGATGCAGTGCATAACTCATGGCTATTGCCAAAAAAATAAAAATATCGCTGCCATTTCGTTAAAACCCAATAAAATTACAATAATTAACACTATTTTTATACACTATTTTTGCAAGATGCGGTGTAATTTATCAAATACATATTAGGATACAAATCATTTATATGGAACATTTCAGTAATAAACAGACGATTAGGTTGATTTTAAATGCATGCGTTGTTATTTACCTATCAATTTCAATAGTTAGCCCAACACAGGCACAGCCTGTAAAATGGAAAAACAACAAATACCTTACCGTGGTAAGCTATAATGCCGAAAACCTGTTTGACACCATAAACAATCCACATAAAAACGATAATGAGTTTACACCCGATTCAAAAAAAAGGTATAACACCAAAAGATACTATAAAAAACTTAATAACCTCGCAAAGGTAATAAGCAGCATCAATGCAAATGAACTGCCCGAAATTATTGGGCTTACCGAGGTTGAGAACAAAAGCGTACTGTTAGATTTGATTAAAACCACCAACCTGCAATCGGCAAAATACAAAGTTATTTTAGAGGAGGGACCCGACCCAAGGGGTATTGACTGCGGGCTTATTTACCGTCCCGATGTATTCAAATATATAAGCCACAAAACCCTTGAAGTGCGTTTTCCCTTTTCAAACAACCGCCGCACCCGCGATATACTTTATGTAAAAGGATTGATAAAAAAAGATACGCTGCACCTGTTTGTAAACCATTGGAGCTCGCGCCGCGGAGGCCAAGAAAAATCGGAGCCCAAGCGCATGCAAAGTGCAAAGGTGCTCAAACAGAATATTGATTCAATTTTGCTTATTGATGCACAAGCCAACATTGTGATAATGGGCGATTTTAACGACGAGCCTTCAAACAAAAGCATTAATGAAGTTTTAGGGGCAAAAAAGATTGCAGAACCTGCCAAACTAAAAAACCTGATGTACGCCTTGCATAAACAGGGCAAAGGCTCATACTACTACAAAGGCAATTACAATATGCTCGATAATTTAATAGTAACATCAAACTTAACAACCAACACAAAAGGTTTTAGGCTGTTTGAAAACCGCGGGTGGATTTTTATGCCCGAATTTATCTGTTATACTTTTAAAAATGGCGACAAATCGCCCGCAAAAACATATGGCGGCAGCAAGTATTACGGCGGGTATAGCGACCATTTTCCGGTTTATACCATATTTTATGAAAAATAAAATTTATGGATTTAAAAATTGTTTCGCCCTTTGAGCCCACAGGCGACCAGCCCAATGCCATTAAGCAGTTAGCAAATGGCATCAATCAGGGAGTGCCGTACCAAACATTGCTTGGTGTTACCGGCTCCGGCAAAACATTTACCATTGCCAAATTATTAGAGGAGGTAAAACGCCCTGCCCTTGTACTTAGCCACAACAAAACCCTTGCAGCACAGCTTTATTCCGAGTTTAAAGAATTTTTTCCGAATAACGCCGTAGAGTATTTTGTGTCGTACTACGATTATTACCAACCCGAGGCATACCTGCCTGTTACCGACACCTATATCGAAAAGGATTTAAGCATTAATGACGAAATTGAAAAGCTAAGGCTCCATACAACCTCCTCGCTCCTTTCGGGAAGGCGCGATATTATTGTCGTTTCATCGGTATCGTGCTTATATGGCATTGGCAACCCCGACGATTTTCATGAAAATATTATTACCGTAAAAGTTGGCGAAAAGTTGGGTAGGAACCAATTTTTGCGCAAACTTGTCGATGCCCTTTACAGCAGAAACGAGGTGGAGTTTAACCGCGGGCATTTTAGGGTTAGGGGCGATACGGTCGATGTTTTTTTGGCATATGGCGACAACGGGCTGCGCATTGTGTTTTGGGGCGACGAGATTGAGGAGGTCTATTCGTTTGACCCTATCAATGGGCACACTATCGAAAAATTTGAACAGAGCTTGATTTATCCGGCAAATATATTCGTAACCACAAAAGCACGCATCAATAAGGCAATCAGCCTTATTCAAGATGATTTGGTAAAACAGATTGATTACTTTAAAAGCATCGGGAAACCATATGAGGCCAAACGGATTGACGAGCGTGTGAATTACGACCTTGAGATGATTCGCGAGTTGGGTTACTGCCCGGGTATTGAGAATTACTCGCGCTATTTTGATGGACGAAACGCCGGCACGCGCCCCTTTTGCCTGCTCGATTATTTTCCGAACGATTTTGTTACCATTGTTGACGAAAGCCACGTTACCCTGTCGCAAATAAAGGCAATGTACGGTGGCGACCGCTCACGCAAAGAGAATTTGGTTGAATATGGTTTTAGGCTGCCTGCGGCAATAGACAACCGCCCGTTAAAATTCGATGAATTTGATGACATTACCGGACAAACCATCTACGTAAGTGCAACACCCGCCGATTTTGAGCTTGAAAAATGCGAAGGCATTATTGCCGACCAAGTAATAAGGCCGACAGGACTACTTGACCCTGTTATTGATGTGCGGCCAAGCCTAAACCAAATTGACGACCTTATTGAAGAGATAAACAGACGTGCCACAAAAAACGAGAGGGTGCTGGTTACCACCCTGACAAAAAGGATGGCGGAGGAGCTGCATAAGTATTTTATGAAACTATCGATAAAATGCAATTATATACATAGCGATGTTGACACATTAGAGAGGATTGTGATACTTGATGATTTGCGCAACGGCAAATACGATGTTCTGATTGGCGTAAACCTTTTGCGCGAGGGGCTCGATTTGCCCGAGGTGTCGCTGGTTGCAATTTTAGATGCCGACAAAGAGGGCTTTTTGCGCTCGGAGCGCTCGCTTACGCAAACATCGGGCAGAGCTGCCCGAAATATAAACGGCAAAGTGATAATGTACGCCGACAAGGTTACAAGCTCAATGCAACGCACTATTGACGAAACAAACCGAAGGAGGGAAAAACAGTTGCGCTATAACGAAGATAATGGGATTACCCCTACACAAATTGTGAAAGCCAAACGCAGCATGGTAAGCAGCAATAAAGAAATTGACAAACCAAAAGCCTATTCGGGCAAAGAGGGTATTGATATTGCAGCCGACCCCGTAGTTGCCTATATGAGCAAAGATGCTTTACAGAAAACCATTAAAAAAACAAAAAAACAGATGGAACAGGCAGCATCAAAACTCGATTTTATTGAGGCGGCACGCTTACGCGATGAAATGTTTGGACTGGAAAATCTGTTAAAAGCTAAAGGGGAGTAAAATTCAATATCGTATCTCTGCTCAACGCTTTGAAGTGTTGCTATAACAAATTACAAAGCTGTTCCATTCTTTGCAACGCTTCGAGGTGCAAGCACTCTCAAAGGTTACTACTTCATATTCTCCCCCCGACCTCAAAGCGTCCTTAGACCTTTGAGCGTCGCGATAGCATAAGAAGCGTCGAACAACAATAAAAAAAGCGGCCTAAGCCGCTTTTTTTTATCCTAAATATGTTTTTAGCAGTTTGCTCCTCGATGTGTGGCGCAACCTACGAATTGCTTTCTCCTTAATTTGGCGGACCCTCTCGCGTGTCAGCCCAAATCTCTCCCCTATCTCCTCAAGGGTCATCTCTTGGCACATTATACCAAAAAACAGACGGATAATATCGCGCTCACGCTCGGTTAAAGTTGCCAATGCCCTGTCAATCTCGCGGGCTAACGATTCGTTTATCAGCTGGTTGTCGGCAATTGGACTGTCTTTGTTCTCCAATACATCCAATAAACTATTGTCTTCTCCCTCAACAAAAGGTGCATCAACCGAAATATGGCGTCCCGATACCCGTAATGTGTCAACAACCTTTTCCTTTGGCAGCTCTAAAACATTTGCCAACTCCTCGGGCGAAGGTGTACGCTCATTCTCTTGTTCAAATTTGCTATAAGCTTTATTGATTTTATTTAACGAGCCAACTTGGTTTAACGGCAACCGCACAATCCTCGATTGCTCGGCCAAAGCCTGCAATATCGACTGGCGAATCCACCATACTGCATATGAGATAAACTTAAACCCGCGGGTTTCATCAAACTTTTCAGCTGCTTTTATCAATCCCAAATTGCCTTCATTAATTAAATCGGGCAAGGTTAACCCTTGGTTTTGATACTGTTTTGCCACCGATACCACAAAACGGAGGTTTGCCTTGGTGAGTTTCTCCAAAGCTATCCTATCACCTTTCCTAATCCGTTGGGCCAATTCAACCTCTTCCTCAACAGTTATTAGGTTCTCTTTTCCAATCTCCTGCAAATATTTGTCTAACGAAGCGCTCTCACGGTTAGTAATCGACTTGGTGATTTTTAATTGTCTCATATTAAAATGTCTCTTTATATTATTTTATCAAAAGATTCTTACCAAAACAAAAACCTGACCATTTTATAACAATTCACAGCCAGGTTTAGTTTATTTCTTTCAATTATTTTATCATCCCTATTTTTTGTTTAACACTTAAATTCATTTAAACAGTACGTATTTTGGATAAAAGGGTTACAAAAGTATAAAAAAAATTCAAACATTTATATTCCAAAGGCATAATATGCCGAAATTCCGTTTGGATAAACCCCTTCAATGTATATACCACCATCAAGTTTCTTTAAAATCAATTTTAAATCTTGAATATCGTAAATATTTTGCCTGTTTATTGAAGTAATAATAAAACCCTCTTTTATGCCTGCCGATTTGAATTTGCCATCTGACAATGAAACTACCTGCACTCCTCCCTTAATCTGTAATTTTGAAGCTTTTTCAGAAGATATATTGCTTATTTTGGCTCCGTGCAATTCCAAATATGGCTCAGCTTTTACCATTTCTGTCTTTCCGTCGATATTCCTTAAAGTCAGCAATAACTTTTTTTCTTTATTGCCCCTCATTACAGTAACAGAAATCTGATCGCCCGGACGGTGCTGACCAACCTGTTCCTGCAGTTCAGCAGTACTGTTAACTTCTACATCTTTTACTTTTAAAATAATATCGCCTGCTTTTATGCCTGCCTCTTGTGCTGCTCCACCTTCGGCAACATTACTTACCAAAACGCCTTTTGTACTTGTTATACCGTGCTCTTTGGCTTCAGCCGATGTAACATCGGTAATGCTTATTCCTATAAATGCACGCTGAACAGCCCCATATTCCAACAAATCGTTCACAATTTTTTGGGCAATTTGCTGAGGTACTGCAAATGAATACCCCGAAAAAGAACCTGTTGGACTTGCAATTGCCGTATTTATACCAACCAATTTGCCTTCGGTGTCAACCAGAGCCCCCCCGCTATTGCCAGGATTTACGGCAGCATCGGTCTGTATAAAAGCCTCGATGGCCGAGCTTTTGTTAAATATATTTATGCTCCGTGCTTTGGCACTAACAATTCCGGCAGTTACGGTTGATGTTAAATTAAAGGGGTTGCCAACAGCCAAAACCCATTCGCCAACTCTTAAATTATTTGAATTACCCCAAGGGATAAATGGAAAATTATCGCCTTTAATCTTTATCAAGGCTATATCGGTTGTAGGGTCTGCTCCTATTACTTCGGCAACAAATGTGCGTTTGTCGTTTAGCGTAACCTCCAAAATATCGGCACCGTCAATAACGTGGTTATTGGTTACAATATACCCATCGTTTGAAATAATAACCCCGCTACCCGATGATACTATTGGTGCGGGCTCATTAGAGTAATCGGGTTTACCAAAAAGAAAATTATAAAAAGAGTTATCGTATCCGTTAAGCTGGCTCCGTACTTTAACGTGCACAACAGCATGAACCGTTTTATCTGCCGCATCAACAAAATTCAAACCGGGTGCATAGTTAACCATCTTTGCACTAACTGGTTCTGTTCTAATTTTATGAATCACGGTATTCGATACACTGTTATGGTTAACAATAGCCACATAGCCGCCTACTGCAATAATTCCGCCTAAAAGCGATGCAAAAACAAATCCTAAAATCTTTTTCATCATGTTTGAATATTTTAAGTTATTAATTTCTAATGACAAACAGCCCAATACCTTTTTTTGTTGTATTTTTGAGCGGTTTTAACAATTATTTAACCAAAGTTAATAAATCAAACAGTAATATGATAGACAAAATGCTCAATTTTTATAAATATCACGGCACGGGCAACGATTTTATATTGATAAACTCTTTTGATGATGATATAAACATCTCTTATAAAAATATAAAACATATGTGCCATAGGCAATTTGGCATTGGCGCCGATGGTTTAATGATATTACGGAAAAAAGATGGGTATGATTTTGAGATGGATTTTTATAATTCGGACGGAAAAAAAGGCTCAATGTGCGGTAATGGAGGTCGCTGTATTGTTGCCTTTGCCCACCATTTGGGTATTATTAACGATAAAGCCCATTTTTATGCCCCCGACGGCGAGCATTACGCAAAATATTTCGGCACAAATAAAATATCGTTGCAATTGAACAATGTTAACAAAATTGAAACGCATAAGCTGGGGCTTTTTATGGATACCGGCTCGCCCCATTTGGTGGTTTTTAAAAATAACGCCAATGGCTTAAATGTATTTGAACAGGGGCACACAATACGATACTCTGATGATTATAAAGAGCAGGGGGTTAATGTAAATTTTGTAATTCCGGATGTAAATACCTCAAGTGTTTTTACTTATGAACGCGGAGTTGAGAATCAAACCCTTTCGTGCGGCACGGGGACAGTTGCAAGCGCTATTGCCCTGCATAAATCGAAGGGTATTAATCCTCCTGTAAAGCTCGCTACCCTTGGTGGTGATTTAACCGTATATTTTGACAACATAAGAAATAACGAATACAATAATATTTGGCTTGAAGGCCCTGTTGAAAAGGTATATAGCGGTAGTTTTAGAT
>CAYQPP010000074.1:0-13878 GCA_964419235.1 uncultured Bacteroidales bacterium | reverse complement strand
TTTTGAGAAACTTAGCCCTGTAAGGGCGGAAGAGTTGATTGGGTAAGTATGCGGATAAGCATTTAAAATATTTATACAAAATGCCATTAAAATCGCAATCAGTCAATAAAGTTTATGAATTATTCAGTTTATATAACATCAATCTGTAAATGAATAAAAAGCAGGCACTCTTTATTATAAATCCTAAATCCGGAACCGGAAAGCAGGAAAACTTTTTGGAGGTCTTATCCCAAAATTTCGATAATTCGAAATATACTTTTGATACCGTTTATACTGAATATGGCGGGCATGCAACCATATTGAGCCAAAATGCCTGCAATAAATACAATTTGGTTGTAGCAGTTGGCGGCGATGGCACGGTTAACGAGGTTGCCCGTGGTTTAATAGGCAGCAACAGCACAATGGGCATAGTGCCTGTTGGTTCTGGCAACGGCTTGGCGCGGCATCTTGGCCTGCCAATGAGGGTAAAAGAGGCAATTGAGATAATTAATGAGGGTAAAACACAAATTATTGATACTGCAACAATTAACGGCGAGCATTTTGTAAATGTTGCAGGCATAGGCTTCGACGCACATATTGCGCATCTATATGCAAAAACAAAAAAGCGCGGCCCCATTCCATATGTTAAAATGGCAACTCAGGAGTTTCAAAAATACCAATCAAAAAAATTTCAGGTAATTATTGAAGGGCAAACATACGATATAAAAGCATTTTTAATAAGTTTTGCCAACTCGTCGCAATTTGGCAACAACGCATATATATCGCCGCATGCAATAATAAACGACGGACTGCTTGACGTTTGTCTAATGAGCGATTTCCCGAAAGTTGAGGGTGGGCAGCTTGCTATAAAATTGTTTAACAAACGGTTAGACAAATCGCGGTATATGAAAATTATTAGGGGTACGCATATTACGGTAAAAGGCACAGAAAAAATAAAAGGGCATATCGACGGCGAGCCAATTGACCTGCCCAACGAAATAGAGGTAAAGGTAAACCAAGGTGCATTAAATGTTATCTATAATGCCAACATATCAATGATAGACTTAATTAGCAATAAAATTAAGAATCTGTAAGGATGCCAAATTTATAGGGTTTTTTAACTTGCCGATGTTTTAATCAAAATAATTCCTCGAGGCTTTGCCTCGCTTTGCAAAATCAAGGATTACCGGATAAAAACAACCATTCATTTAAACATCAGTTAACACTAACTTAACATTGCACACAATTATTAAGCATATTTTTGCATCAAATAATTAAAAAACATTAAAAGTATGGACATTTATTTATTTTTTGTATTTGTTTTATTTGCCCTTGCAATAACCGACTTAATTGTAGGCGTAAGTAATGATGCCGTTAACTTTTTAAATTCGGCACTTGGCTCAAAGGTTGCTCCTCGCCACATTATTATGATAGTGGCCAGCCTTGGTATTATTGTAGGTGCAACATTCTCAAACGGTATGATGGAAGTTGCCCGAAAAGGTATTTTTCATCCGCAAAACTACTATTTTACCGAAATAATGGTGGTGTTTTTGGCGGTTATGCTTACCGATATTTTGCTGCTCGACTTTTTTAACACCATAGGGCTGCCAACCTCAACCACGGTTTCAATAGTGTTTGAGCTGCTGGGGGCTGCGGTAGCGGTGGCGGTAGTAAAAATAACAACACAACCCGATGCGTTGCCAATATCGGAGTATATAAACTCGGGCAAGGCATTAGTTATTATTGCAGGAATACTGCTCTCGGTTGTTGTCGCATTCTCGGTTGGGGCAATGGTTCAATGGATAAGCCGTTTGCTTTTTACCTTTAATTTTGAGAGGCCGATAAAATATTTCGGCGCAATTTGGGGCGGACTTGCAATAGCAATAATAACCTATTTCATATTAATAAAAGGGGCAAAAAGCGCTTCGTTTATGACACACGATATGAAAGATTTTATTAAAGAAAACACCATTCTTATTTTAACCATAAGTTTTGCCTTTTGGACAGTATTGATGCAATTGCTAAACTGGATATTTAAAACCAATATACTTAAAGTTGTGGTGCTTGCCGGAACTTTTGCTTTGGCAATGGCTTTTGCAGGAAACGATTTGGTAAACTTTATTGGGGTTCCGTTGGCAGGCTTTGAGGCATTTAAGTTATTTAACGCAAATGGCGGAAATGATATTTTAATGGCGGGGCTGGCTGCAAAAGTCCATACACCAACAATATACCTGCTTATTGCCGGTTTAATTATGGTTGTTACGATATGGTTTTCAAAAAAAGCCCGTTCGGTTACCGAAACCGAATTAAACTTAGCAAGGCAAGACGAAGGATTTGAGCGTTGGAGCTCTTCAACATTTGCCCGATTATTGGTTGGCAGGGCTGTTGGTTCATCAACATTTTTTAGTACTGTATTGCCAAAGCCTTTTGTCAACAGCATTAAAAACAGGTTTGATCAGACAGCCTATAACAAAAAAATACAGAAACAGGCAAACCCGCCAATGTTCGATTTAATACGGGCATCGGTAAATTTAACCGTTGCTTCAATACTTATTTCGTTTGCAACATCGTTAAAATTGCCATTATCAACAACATATGTAACTTTTATGGTTGCAATGGGTACGTCGCTTGCCGACGGGGCATGGGGACGCGATAGCGCAGTTTACCGCATTACAGGTGTGTTTACCGTAATAGGAGGCTGGTTTTTAACCGCAATAGTTGCCTTTACCGTGGCATTTGTAATAGCACTAATAATTAGTTGGGTAAAGCTTGCGGCGGTAATAGCATTGGTTGTTTTTGCCGTAATTATTCTTTTGCGCACAAACAAAACACACAAAAAACGCTCAAAAGCTAAGGTTGAAGTTGAAATTGACAACGAAGTTTCGAGCTCGGTTGATAAGGTGCTGATTAAATGCAGCAAAAGTTTAAACAGCGTGTTAAACGATGCATTAATAATATTCTCAAAAACCGCACAAGGCTTAATAGACGAGAATAGAAAAGAGCTGCGCAAACAATGGCAAACAACATTAGAATTAAATAAGCGTGTAAAAGAGCAAAAAGACAAAGTTCACTTAACCATTTCAGAACTTCAGCAAGAATCAATTGAAACGGGGCATTTTTACGTACAGGTAATCGACTACCAGCGCGAGTTGGCGCATAGTGTGTCATTTATTTTAGAACCGGTTCTCAAACATGTCGAAAACCACCACAAAGCAATACTGCCGGTTCAGGCCGAAGAGTTGCAAAAGCTGGTAAACGGCATAGCAATATTCTCAAATAAATTGCAGTCGATAATTTTTGATGAAAATTTTGAAGAGATTGAAAATGCGGTTGAAATTCAGAGTTTGCTTATTAACGATATAAACAGTTATAGAAAAGCGCAAATAAAGAGGATTAAAAATAAAGATGTAGGGACAAGAAACAGTATGCTGTATATGAACCTTATGTCTGAAACTAAAAACATGCTGTTTAATGCCTTGAATATGGTTAAGGCGCAGCGCGATTTTGTTAGCGATACCAAATAGTGTTCGTCTATAAAGTTCGAGTTCTGCTTTGCAAGCCTTGAACTCGAACTTTATAGTTTAAATTTTTAAGATATTAATTTTTTTATCGTCTAAATACATTCTTATCAACAATCTCCCCTTTATTGCGGCTGCCCACAAGCAATTTTTTATAAGTGTTAACAGGCATCCCGTCGCGCTCCCATTCAACTAAACCGCCTGCCAGATTTGCTATTTTTGTATAACCGTTTTTATTGGCAATATCAACAGCCTGCTTGCTCCTTAAACCGGTGGCATCGGCAAAAATCATGTACCTGTCGGTTGGCAATTCATTAACCTGCAAAGGGAGTTTTTTTAACGGAAAGTTTTTAACATCAGGCACATCAAATGTTTTTACCTTGCTCATAAGCTCCTCGCGCACATCAATAATTATTGCCCCGTTTTTGCAGCATTCATAAGCCTCGGTAGCCGACAAGTGCTGCAAATTATTTATTATTATACCTTTTCCTTCAAAAATATTATCCATTATCCTTATAATTGATTTAACCACATTAATTCATAAATTTTACTATTTGGTTGGCAGTTATCGATTATCAATAATGCACTTCTTCCATAATTAACGCCCGCATTTTGCAGGTTTTAGATGCAAAAATAGTTTAAATATAGATTAAAACTAACAATACAATGTAATGCCTGCATATTTGTCTAAAAAGTCGGTGGTCTCACTATTTTAACTTTTCAAATAAACTATAATTATATTATCCGCCCATATCTCTTTTATTAATTTTAAAAAGCCACATACAGGGCACATAATATTAACTTCACAATAAATTAACACAAAGCCTCGGCCAACCATAATAGGTTAATGTTTATTTAACCATCGGGTCATATTCAGTTTATAATTATTGGATTTATTTGTAGTGTAAAATTTAAACACGCACTAACAAAAATTATTAATTCAATTAAACTAAAAATTATTAAAATGAGAAAAATTAATCTATCACAATTGGTTTTAGCAGCTTTGTTATTGGTTGTAACTATTTTTGCTTCGTGTAAAAAAACCGAAACGCCAACACCCCCCAAGCCACCGGTAAATACATTGCCAAACACAATTACCGATGATGGCGGCGGCATTGGCACTCAGACATGGGAAGCAGGCAAAACATATATTTTAGATGGGTTTTGTTTTGTAAACAGCGGGCAAACATTAACAATTGAGGCAGGCGCAATAATTAAAGGCAAATCGGGGCAAGGGGCTGAAGCTTCGGCATTGATAGTTGCCCGCGGAGGCAAAATATTGGCAGAAGGGACGGCATCTGACCCAATAATTTTTACAGCCGAAGCCGATGATTTAAAAGGTAGCGTGCCCAATGATGCAAGTGGTTTATGGGGTGGTTTAATAGTTTTGGGAAATGCAAAACTAAATACTATTCCTGCCGAACAGCAAATTGAGGGTATTCCAACTACCGAGCCAAGAGGTGCTTATGGCGGAACAAATGATAATGACAACTCGGGTATTTTGAAGTATATCTCTATCCGTCATGGTGGTACCGATATTGGAGATGGAAACGAAATAAACGGCTTAACACTTGGTGGTGTTGGCTCAAAAACCGAAATAGGCTATATAGAGGTTTTATCTAATGCCGACGACGGCATAGAGTGCTTTGGCGGCATGCCAAATTTAAAACACATACTTATATCGGGCTGTAAAGACGATGGTTTAGACTACGATCAAGGTTTTAGAGGGAATGTTCAGTTTTATTGCGTTTTAAATACCGATGGCGACCGTTGCGGCGAGCACGACGGCGGAACCAACCCCGAAGATGGCGAGCCTTATGCAATACCAACAATTTTTAATGCTACTTATATCGGAACAGGCAATGCCGATGCCCGCATAATTGTTTTTAGAGATAATGCCGGCGGCTACTACTACAATTCGCTATTTGTTGACTGCCTAAAAGGCGGAATCGAAATTGAGAAGTTGGCTTCGGGCGAATGTTCATACAGCAGGTTCGAGAACGGACAGCTAAAAGTTGAGAATAATGTTTTTTATAATATATCGGGCGAAACAACCAATTCAAATCCAAATGCTTTTATAAAATCGGGTAAAGATGGTACTGCCACCGAAGATACCGAATTGGCAACATATTTTACCACCGCCAAAAATATAGTGGCAAACCCCGGAGTATCTGTAACAAACCCTGTTCCATCCACACCTCAAACAACCGATATGGCTTCTTATCCGGCAGGTTTTGAAAACGTTGCCTATAAAGGTGCTTTTGGTTCAACAAATTGGGCACAAGGCTGGACAGCAACTTTTAATTAAATCTTAATCAAAAGAATTCCTCGAGGCTTTGCCTCGGGGTTCCATATATTCTCCCCTAATTTTTAGGGGAGATATCAACCAGCAATTGCTGGTTGATAGAGGGGTAAAATAATGAAAATTCGATTTTTAGCTTTTGGGCTGAAATAAAATTGGCATAATACTCCTAGGCTCTGCCACGGGGATAGTCAACTTTAAGAATTTTCTTTATTAATGTTTTAAGTGCCGTCAGTTTTACAATAGAGTTTGTAAAAACTATAAGGAGGTCTCTGCACAGAGACTTCCTTTGACCAATAACTATGCAAAAAAACGACAAATGCTGTTCAAAACCGGTTTTAGCAAATAAATATGGTTTTATAAGCAGGCCCTAATTAATGACGGTATAATTCAACAATAGTTTATAACTATTTTATAGGTAATTGATGATGAGTACATTATAAACCAAATGTATTTATGTACAACGAGTTGCTTGTAAGGGCTATATATTTCACTACTTATTACTTACTTCTAATCATTTAATACTCACAATATTATAATTGTTTTAAAATGAATAAATTAGTTTTTTTAATAACTCTATTGATTTCAGGAAATATTGTTTTTTCTCAAACGGCGGCAATTAGAGGAAAAGTAACCGACGCGAGTACCGGCGAAGAATTACCGGGCACCAACGTGCTTTTTGTTGGAACCATAAACGGCACAACAACCGATTTTGACGGTAATTTTTCTTTAAATAATCTAAAAGAGGGGACTTATACCATACAATGCTCATTTATATCTTATCAAACAAAAGTGATAAAAGATATAAAAGTAGCCGAAGGCGAAATTAAGTTAGTAAACATACAGCTTGGAGAGGCCGTTTTGGAATTAGACGATGTAGTTGTAGTAGCAAAGCGCATTGAGCGTACAGAGACGGCTATTGTTGCTATGCAAAGAAAATCGGCATCGGTGTTAAGCGGCGTATCGTCGCAAGAGATGGCAAAAATTGGAGCAAGCACGGCAGCCGGTGCTTTACAAAAAGTTACCGGTGTTACAGTCCAATTTGGCAAGTATGTTTATGTCAGGGGATTATCGGACAGGTATAGCAAAACAACGCTAAATGGTGCCGATATACCAAGTTTAGATCCAGAGCGCAACACGGTGCAAATGGATATTTTTCCGAGCAATACCCTTGACAACCTGCTTGTTTATAAAACATTCCGCCCCGATTTGCCTGCTGATTTTACAGGCGGCTTGGTTAATGTAAAAACAAAGGATATACCCGATAAACTAACAATAAACTTTTCGGTTAAGCTGGGGTATAACCCACAAAGCAATTTACGAAGCAATTTTCTGTCGTACAGCGGAGGCGCCACCGACTGGTTGGGTGTTGATGATGGAACAAGGTCGATACCCAATGAGGCTGAGGGGGAAATTCCCGCAAGGTATGCCGATAATAACAAGCTCGACAATATTACCAAATCATTCAACAAAGTTTGGAAACCAAAAGAGGGCAAGTCGTTTTTTAACCAAAAATACACATTTGGCATAGGCAACCAAAAAGGGCTGTTCGGAAAAACTTTCGGGTTTTTCATTGGGGCATCGTATGAGTATAAATACCGTTCGTTTAACGATGGTTTTTATGGGCGGTATAAGCTTACCGATAAAAATGCCGATGAATTAAACTCACAATATGAATCGCAAAATTGGCAATTAGGGCAAAAACACACACTTTGGTCAATAATGGGTGGGCTTGGCGTAAAACTTAACGGCAATAATAAACTATCATATACAATAATAACCAACACAAGCAGTAGCGACAATGCCTCATACGCAACATTTATTGATTACAGAGACGGTAATAAATTGAGGGAAAAGAGGGTATTGCAGTTTAATTCGCGGCAATTTGTTGCAAACCAATTAAAAGGCAAGCATATTATGCCAAATGCCAACAACCTTAAAATTGAGTGGTTGGGCTCGTATGTTTTTGCATTGCAAAACGAACCCGATGTCAGGTTTTTAACCAACGATATAAACATAGGTGAAGCCGGAAAAACATATTTTGTCGATAAATCGTCGTACAGCTACCCACGCCGTTTTTACAGAACAATGGCAGAGGCAAACACTTTTGCCCGTATTGATTTTGAATATCCTTTTAAGGTAATGGGGGCAAAATCAAAGTTTAAGTTCGGGGGCAACTATTCCGGCAAATACCGAGAGTATTACCAAAATACCATCAGCTTTGGAGAGGCGGCATCAAAGGAATATACCGATATTCAAGACTATTTTGGCGATGATAACATAAGTGCCGCCGACGGTATTTATGCCCAAAACTCTCAAACCGACAACAACAACAACAGTTATATAGGCAACCAATTGCTCTATTCGGGGTATTTGATGGCCGATATGCCTTTTTTTGAAAGGTTTAGGGTTGTGCTTGGTGCCCGTTTTGAGAAGTTTTACATGCAGACAAACAGCATAAAACAAATTAATGATAATAATACGGGCGAAGGAACAATTGACACTTTAAATATATTGCCATCGTTTAACTTAACCTATTCGCCAAACAAAATGGTTAACATACGTTTTGCATATAATAAAACCTTGGCGCGTCCCTCTTTTAGAGAAAAATCGACAGTTGTGGTCGAAAATAAGGTTGGCGATATAATTATCGGAAACCCATTGTTGATGCAAACCGAAATAGATAATATTGATTTGCGCTGGGAGCAGTATTTTAAGCATGGTGAGATGGTTTTCCTCGGGGTATTTTACAAGAGTTTTAATAACCCTATCGAGAAAACTTTTAATACAAAAGCCCAAAACCCCGAAATTACATGGCGTAATGTCGATAACGCAAAAATATACGGTATAGAGTCCGAATTTGGCAAAAGCTTAGGTTTTATTCCTGTATTAAAGCAATTTAATGTGCGTACCAACATTACTTATATCTATTCGCAGGTTTCAATTGATGATCAAGAGCTTGAAAGCAAACGCTATTTTAATCCTGATTACCCCGATAAGCGCAAAATGTTTGAGCAATCGCCTTTAATTGTAAATGCAACTTTGTCATATAAAAACGATAATATAGGTTTAAGCTCAAACATATCGTACACCTATAACGCTGCAAAACTTACAATTGTAAACCCAAACGGAATACCCGATGTTTACCAAAAAGCGATTAACGACATGGTTTTTAATATCAATAAAAAAATTGGGAAAGGGCTTACTGCTACATTCGAGATAAAAAATGTATTAAACATGCGTTTAACAAATATTTATAAATATAACGGTGTTGAATATCTGTATAACGATTTTAGTTTGGGGAGGGAGTATGGCATTAAGTTTTCATATAAATTTTAAAAACACCATCGTCAATAAATGCAGGTTAATATTAAATGTAAATGTTATTTGAAATAGGTTGCCCTGAAATAAAACCTGCATAGCTTACGCATTAATTGTATTATAAGGTTAACAATTAGTTAACGTTGTAGATATTTTCAGTTAATTATTGGCATCTATATTTGCATTGTAAATAAACAAAAACAGACAAAAATGAAAACACTTATTTTTTTAGCAGCAGCAATGGTTTTATCGGCAAACGTATTTGCCAACAATAAAAAAGAAAACAATAGAAAAGCCGAACCATCGCCGGTTGTGCCTATTGCAACCACAATGATACAGGGAACCGTGGTTGACCAAATTACGGGCGAGGCTTTAACAGGCGTTAAGGTTTTAATTGAGGAGACTAACCAGATTGTTTATACCGATTTTGACGGCAATTTTGCTTTTAACTCCCTTACAACGGGCGAATACAGCATAAAGGTTGATTATATATCGTATAAAACAAATAGGTTGCGGAATGTAAAGGCAAAACAGGCAGTAAATTCAATTAAAGTGGGTTTATTAACTGTAAATGAGTAGTTTGTGAACATGAGGTTGAGATATTTTATTATAAATCCTGCTATAAAATTGTGGGATTTCTTTTTTAAAATTAAATTGAAAATCTCTTTGTGTCCTCTGTGGTAAAAAAATATATAAATAGAAACAATTTTGCATAGAGAACATTTTATTAATTAGTGGATAATACTATAAATACATGAAAACAGTTTTTACAATACTTGCATTTTTTATATCGGCGCTATCATTTGCCCAAATAGTTGAGGGCACCGATGGCTTGTTTTATACCAACAATAACCAACTATATACCGGCAGCTATACCGAGTACTACGGCAACGGGCAGGTTAAGGTTGAAATGAGCATTAAGGATGGCATGAAAGATGGTAAAATAGTACTGTTTTTTGAGGATGGAACAATCAACGAAGAGCGGTCATACAAAAAGAATAAAAACAGTGGAATCTGGATTACCTATAATGATAAAGGCACAAAACTTGCCGAGGCAGGCTACCTTGATGGCAAAAAAAACGGGGAGTGGTTAATTTGGGATGAAAAGGGCATTTTGCGCTTTCAGATGTTTTATGAAAACGGAAAGAAAAAAGGCGTTTGGAAAATGTGGGACGAGCATGGAGAATTGACCTCAGAAAAAAACTATTGATTTTTTTACAACAAATCTTTTTATTACAAATAAGTAGTGATAAAGCCCTGATATTCAAAACTTGCCACAAACAAAATATGTAACGCCTTAGAATTAATTGGGATAACTTATTAGTTGCCTTTTTTAAAACGCCTTTATAACAATTGTCAAACGGGGTTTTATTATCCGTATTTGCAACCAATAATATGAAAACCGACAGCTCACTAAATACAATAACAATTGGCGACACAACCGTTTATCTGACAGTTAAGGAGTTTGATATTTTCATGCTTTTGCATAACAACAAAGGAAAGGTTTTTTCGCGCAATAAAATATTAAATAGTGTTTGGCCACACCAGCGGTATGTATTGGAGCGTACTGTTGATGTTAACATAACAAGGCTGAGGAAAAAAATGGGCATTATGGGCAGTTGTATTGCCACCCGCTCGGGTTATGGGTACTATTTTGATAAAAATAAAATAGCAGAATTGTGTTAGGGGTAATTTTTTTGCAACTTTGCCATTAAACTTTTTGGCAGGGGTAATTGCTGCAAAACACAGGTTCAGTAAAAAACACAGCATGGTTAAATGGGGAAATGTGTCGAGGTACCGGCGCAAGCTTTTTTTTAATTTCTTTTTTCTTTTTGTGGCATTTGCCATTGTTATAGGCGGTTTTCAATACAAACGCGAAAAAATGTACCGTGTAGGCAAACTTGAAAACACCCTTCAAACATATGCCAGCTTGGTAAACGGTTACATTATTGCCAATGGTATCGACACATCATTGCAATACCCAGCGTTAAAAAAATTTGATGAGATATTTGCCCAAAAGGGGCTGCGCATTTCGGTAATCAGCAATTTGGGCGTGGTGCTGTTCGACTCGTTTGTTGATGACTACAATAGCATGGAGAACCATCTTTTAAGGCCTGAGATACAAGAATCGTTACACAAAAAATACGGAAAGGCGATAAGGTATTCTGCAACCACAAAATTTGAATATTACTACTGTGCTATCAACTTTGAAAATTACTTTGTACGCACAGCCTTGCCCTATAATATACAGGTTGAAAATTATTTAAAAGCCGATACCTATTTTGTTTATGTGATACTGCTGCTGTTTGTGGTGTTTGGTGTGGTTTTGATATATCTTTCTGACAGGTTTGGAAAATCAATAACCACGCTGCAAAATTTTGCCCGTCAGGCTGCTACCGGCACCACCGTCGATTTAAAAACAAAATTCCCAAAAAATGAGCTTGGGCTTATAGGCCAGCAGATTGTTGAAGTTTATAACCGCCTGCAAAAAACAAAAAAGGCGCTGTCGGCCGAGCGCGAAAAGCTTATAAGGCATTTGCAGATATCGCACGAAGGAATAGCCGTTTTTAACAAAAACAAAAAGCAACTGCTTGCCAATAACCATTTTATCCAGTATTTAAACACAATTTTAGATGAACAGTACATTGCACCCGACAGCTTTTTTAAAAATGCCGATTTTGCACCAATAAATAGGTTTATCGATAAAAGCATATGCAACAACAACAATAAAATAAACGATTCGCTAAGTAGTAAATTAAATATCAATAAAAATGGCAAATACTATGTAATACAGGCAATTGTGTTTAATGACAGTAGTTTTGAAATATCAATTAACGATGTTACCAAACTTGAAGAGGAGAAAAAACTTAAGCAACAGATGACCGGAAATATCGCCCATGAGCTAAAAACCCCTGTAAGCTCGATTCTTGGTTATTTAGAGACAATTATTGCCACTGAGATGGACAAGGAAAAGATGAAGTTCTTTTTAGAGCGTTCGTACTTTCAAACCCAGCGTTTGTCGTTATTGATTCAAGATATATCGGTATTGAACAAAATTGAAGAGGCATCGGATTTGTTTGAGACAGAGAAAATTAGCGTAAAAGATACTGTAAGTTTGGTTATTGATGATTTACGCATGAAGATTGATGAAAACAATATTGGGGTAAGCATTGACTTGTCCGACAGTTTGGAGATTGAGGCAAACCGCTCCATTTTTTATTCAATATGGCGCAATTTGATTGAAAACTCTGTAAATTATGCAGGCGAAAATATCAGTATAATAATAAAAATATATCACGAGGATGATAATTTCCTATACTTTTCATACTCCGATACCGGTGTAGGTATTCCTGAAAAGCATTTTACCCGTATTTTTGAGCGTTTTTACCGAATTGACAGCGGACGTGCACGTACCAACGGCGGCACAGGGTTAGGTTTGTCGATAGTTAAAAACGGCGTGCAGTTTCATAAGGGCGAAATATCGGTTAAAAAACCAAAGCGGGGTGGTATAGAGTTTATATTCTCTATCTGTAAAAAGGCGTAGTTTACTTTACACCTTTTTCTAAAAGGAAGTCAACATATTGCATATCGGTTCCCATAATATGCTCTTTTAGCCAGTCTTTTAAAAAGTTTGTCAATTCAAATGATAAAACCAAGGTGCCATCGTTAAACCTTCTTTCAACGTCTATTACCTTTTCAATAAACACGTCGTGCTCTTTTTTGTGGTATTCAAAACCCTCAAAGTTAAATTGTTTAAAATATGCCTCTTCGGTATTAAAATGGAATACGGTATATTCTTTCATCTTAATCAGCAGCTCTAAAATACTCTCATTGTTTGTTTTTGATTTAATGCTCTCATAAAATTCATTAATCATATCAATCAATTTTTTATGCTGATCATCAATCGTTTTTATTTTAACGCTATATGATTCGTTCCAAACTAATAATGCCATAATAAAAGTGTATTAAATATTAAGCAACAAAAGTATAAAAAATTTGGTTTGTTCTATTTTATCTTGTTAATAAACAGTTTTCCTATTTGGTATGAAACGTTATCGTTTAAGCTTTCGGGGTGCCACTGCACACCAACAACAAAAGTTAACGACCCGTGCCTCAATTCAATTGATTCAACAACGCTATCGGGGGCGTAGGCCGCAACTTTAAAATTAGGGGCAATTGCATCAACCGATTGGTGGTGGTGGCTGTTAACCCAAATTGTGTCAAATGTTAACTCCTTGTTAATCCACGAGCCTTGTGCCGGAATTATATAATGGGCGCTGTCGTTTTTATACCTATGGCTAATATTGCTGTTTGGGTAAAATGTTGGTATGTCGGGAATTAACGTGCCACCATTAGCCACGTTCATAATCTGGTTTCCGCGGCATATTCCCAAAAGTGGTATGTTATGTTTCATTGCGTGGTTAATCATTAAAAACTCAATGCTGTCGCGATAATTGTCGGGTTTATCGCACAAACTGTCATACTCATGCTTATTGTAAAGCAATGGGTTTACATCTTCGCCGCCACCAATTACAATACCGTCTGCATGTTGCAAATAATACTCCATTGAATCGGTTGGTATTGTATAAAATACTTTTGTGGTTATTTCGGGGTCAATTTTTTTAAGCCAGCTGTTTATGTTTGAATTGTAGTCTTTTGATATTAATATAAGTGCAGCTTGTTTATTGGCTGTATTGCAGCCTATTAAAGCTGTAAATAGCATAATGGCTAAAAGTGTTTTTTGTTTCATAGTTCTAT